>NZ_CAKRAS010000001.1 GCF_934295145.1 uncultured Eubacterium sp.
CCGGTTGCAGGCGATGCGGATGTTATCCTTGTTCCGAATATCCAGGTTGGAAATATTCTTGGAAAATCCATCACAATCATTGCACAGGGTAACATGGCAGGCTTCGTAGTTGGTGCTCAGGTACCGATCGTATTCTGCTCCAGAGGATCTTCTGCAAAAGAAAAATTCCTTTCTCTTGCATTAGCAGCAGCAGTAAGTGCCGGCAAAAACAAATAAGGAGACTCACATGGAAAAAATCTTAGTCATGAACCCGGGTTCCACTTCCACAAAAATTGCGGTTTATCAGGATGAGACACCGTTATTTGTAGAGAGTATTGAGCATTCCCAGGATGAGTTAAAGCCTTTTGAAAATATTATTGATCAGTATGAGATGCGTAAAGATCTGATTGTTGCAACCATGGAAAAAAATGGAGTGTACAAAGAAGATCTGACCGCAATCGTATCCCGTGGTGGACTGCTTCCACCGATCAAAGCAGGTGCTTACCGTGTAAACGAAGATATGGTATGGCAGCTTACCTATGCTCCGCAGAATGAGCATGCATCCAACCTTGGTGCAGTTATCGCAAATGCGATTGCTACAGAACTTGACATTCCGGCTTATATTTATGATGCAGTAACCGTGGATGAGTTAGAGCCACTTGCAAAAGTGACCGGTTTACCGGAGATGCAGCGTAAAGGTATGGGACATAACCTGAATATGCGTGCCGCTGCTATGAAATATGCAAAAGAGAACAACAAACCATACAGTGATATTTCTGTAATTGTTGCACATCTGGGTGGTGGAATTACATTATCCCTGCACCACAAAGGTCAGATTGTTGATATGATCTCTGATGATGAAGGACCTTTCTCACCGGAGCGTGCCGGCGGACTGCCTGCATTCCAGGTGATTGATATGGCTACCCGTGAAGGCATGGGTAAAAAAGCCATGATGAAAAAAGTAAAAACACAGGGTGGCCTTATGGGGTACTTTGGTGTGAATGATACAAGAATCGTTGAAAAAATGATGATGGATGGCGATGAAAAAGCCAAACTTATCTATGATGCAATGATCTTAAATGTAGCAAGAAATGTTGCAAAACTTGCTGTTTATGTGGACGGTAAAGTTGACAATATTATTCTGACTGGTGGCATTGCATACTCTGAGTATTTTACAAAAGAAGTTGCAAAGCGTGTCGAGTTTATCGCACCGGTGATTGTATATGCCGGAGAAAATGAGATGGAGTCTCTTGCACTTGGTGCACTGCGTGTTCAGCGTGGAGAAGAGGAAGCCAAGACATTTACAAAGGTTGTACCACAGTAAAACGCAGAAAAATCTATCAGGTTTTTCTGATTCCCAAAATTATACCTATCCGAAGAAAACTCCTGAGAAATCAGGGGTTTTTTTCAATACGTAGAAATTTTTCACAAGCGAATAATCATTCATAGAAATGAAAAAGTATACGAAAGCAGAGATGTGTAGAGTGCTGTGATTCTGAGAAGAATATGTCAGCTTTGGCTGACCAGAATCACGCACGAAGTCTCATGTGCGTTCGACTTGAATATAAGGCAAAAATGTATCCTTTATATACATATCGTTTAAAAATTATCAATATTTTATACAAAAAATGCATAATTATTAGCTGGTGAGTGATGTATATGAATTAGAACAAAGATATATGCAGAAAGTAGTTGAAAAACGTCAAAAATCTGTATACAATATAAAAAGTAAGTTAATTCATTAACAATAGAGGAGGTCCTTATGTATAAGATTTTAGAACGTAAGCAGTTAGCTGATAAAATCTATTATATGGTAGTAAATGCACCGAGAGTAGCTAAATCCTGTTTGCCGGGACAGTTTGTAATAGTAAAAATGGATGAGATTGGCGAGCGTATTCCGCTGACAATTTGTGATTATGACAGAGAGGCAGGAACCGTTACCATTGTATTTCAGGTAGTGGGTGCTTCCACAGAGCGTATGACATCTCTTTATGAGGGAGATTCCTTCCAGGATTTCGTTGGACCGCTGGGATGTCCATCTGAGCTCGTTGAGGAAGATGTAGAAGAACTGAAAAAGAAAAAACTTATGTTTGTGGCAGGTGGTGTTGGAGCAGCACCGGTTTATCCACAGGTAAAATGGATGCATGAGCATGGTATTGATGTAGATGTTGTTGTCGGAGCAAAAAATCATGAGATGCTGATTCTTGAGGATGAGATGAAAGCAGTAGCAGGCAATCTGTATGTATGTACTGACGATGGAAGTTATGGTATCCCAGGTATGGTTACCACAGCAATCGAGGAACTGGCAGAGAAATCTGAACAGCCGTATGATGTATGTGTAGCAATCGGACCGATGATCATGATGAAATTTGTATGTCTGCTTACCAAAAAGCTGAACATTCCGACGATTGTTTCCATGAACCCGATCATGGTAGACGGTACAGGTATGTGTGGTGCATGCCGTTTACAGGTGGGTGATGAAATCAAATTTGCATGTGTAGACGGACCGGAGTTTGACGGACATCTGGTTGATTTTGACCAGGCAATGAAACGTCAGCAGATGTACAAGACAGAGGAGGGACGTGCGATCCTGAAACTGCGTGAAGGTGATACACATCATGGTGGATGCGGAAACTGCGGAGGTGACAACTAATGGATATGTTAAAAAAAGTTCCTGTAAGAGAGCAGGATCCAAAGGTAAGAGCAACAAATTTTGAAGAAGTTTGTTATGGATATAATAAAGAAGAAGCAATGATGGAGGCACAGAGATGTTTCGGATGTAAAAATGCGAAATGTATCGAAGGTTGTCCGGTTTCTATCGACATCCCTGCATTTATCGGAAGAGTAAAAGTTGGAGAGATTGAGGAGGCTTACAAAATTCTGTCTCAGTACACATCTCTTCCTGCTACTTGTGGACGTGTATGCCCACAGGAGAACCAGTGTGAAGGAAAATGTATCCGCGGAATCAAAGGCGAGGCCGTTTCCATCGGTAAATTAGAGCGTTTTGTAGCAGATGCAGCTGCAAAATTCCATTATCGTCAGCAGGATCCGGCTCCGGCAAACGGACACAAGATCGCAATCGTAGGTTCTGGCCCTGCAGGTCTGGCCTGTGCAGGTGAGCTGGCAAGAATGGGATGTGATGTAACTATTTTTGAAGCATTACATGAGCCGGGTGGAGTACTTCGTTACGGTATTCCGGAGTTCCGTCTTCCGAAAAAACGGATTGTTGCAAGAGAAATCGATAATGTAACAGATCTGGGTGTAAAAATTGAAACAAACGTAGTGATCGGTAAAGCAGTAACTGTTGACCAGCTGATCGATGAGGAAGGTTTTGAGGCTGTATTTATCGGCTCCGGAGCAGGTCTTCCGAAATTCATGGGTATTGAGGGTGAGAACGCAAACGGCGTATTTTCCGCAAATGAGTACCTGACAAGAAATAACCTGATGAGCGCATACAGAGAAGATTACGATACACCAATTCACGGCGGCAAGAAAGTAGCTGTTGTCGGTGGTGGTAACGTAGCAATGGATGCTGCAAGAACAGCACTCCGTCTCGGCGCAGAAGTTCATATTGTATACAGAAGAAGTGAAGCAGAGCTTCCGGCCCGTGTGGAAGAAGTTCATCACGCAAAAGAAGAAGGTATTATCTTTGATCTTCTGACAAATCCGGTTAAAATCCATGAGGATGAGAACGGATGGGTATCCGGTCTGGAATGTGTCCGCATGGAGCTTGGTGAGCCGGATGAGTCTGGCAGAAGACGTCCACAGGTAATTCCGGATTCCAACTTCGTCCTGGATGTTGATACTGTTATCATGTCTCTGGGAACATCTCCAAACCCGTTGATTTCTTCAACAACAGAGGGTCTGGAAGTAAATAAATGGAAATGTATCGTAGCTGATGAGCAGAACGGAAAGACAACAAAAGAAGGTGTCTATGCCGGTGGTGATGCAGTTACAGGTGCCGCAACTGTTATCCTTGCAATGGGTGCCGGAAAACATGCAGCACATGCAATTTATGAGTATGTGACAAACAAATAAGTCACACATTATCCAACGTAAGTTACACAGGCAGGAAAACTCCGCCTTGTTTGTAGCTATATAATATCCTATCCTAATACAAAAAAAGCTGCGAAAGCAGCTTTTTTTGTATGTATTCTTTTATTTTTCATCCTCAGCAGAAGGATGCTTTTTCATATATGTATCCATAACGTCTTGCAACTGATCACGATATTTCAGTTCTGTATGTACCTTAAAGGCATCCGGATCAATCGGGAGATTCAGATCGGTGAGTCTGCGGATACTCCAGATATAAAGGATATCCAGAGCAGGGATCAGATCTTCGCCTAATGGAGTCAAGATATATTCGACTTTCAACGGAATTGTATTGTACTGAATTCTCTGAACAAGTCCGTCATGTGTCAGTTCTTTTAACTGCTGGCTTAATACTTTTTCACTGACGCCCAGCGTTTTCTTGGTTTCGTTAAAACGTATTTTCCCATAATGATGAATGTGGTGAAGAATGGTCATTTTCCACTTACCGGATATACAATTTGTAACAAAATGATAGGGGTTGACAGTTTGCTGCATATAATGTATTTCACCTCCGAAATTTTTCTTTTTGTTAAAAAATTAATTTTATTTAGCTTAAAAAAGTAATTTAGTATCAAAAGGGTAACCATAGTGTACCAGTTTCTTATGGAAAATTCAATGGATTTCAGGCAAAAAAACATAAAAAGAGTATAAATTGTGCTATAATAAGTGTAGAAAAACCAGGAGGAGACAGATGAAAACAATTGAAGAACGTGTGGCGGAAATCAAAGAAAAGCACGGAAAAGGATATAATTGTGCACAGATCGTGCTTTGTGCATATGCGGATGAACTTGGAATGGATGAAGAAACGCTGTTTCGCATTTCCGAAGGATTCGGAGCAGGCATGGGAGGCATGATGGAGACATGCGGTGCTGTGACGGCGATGTTTATGGCACTTGGACTGGCAAACAGTTCCGGAGATCTGCAAGCCTGTGATACAAAGGCACAGACGATGGGGAAAGTAAGGGAACTGGCTGCAAAATTTAAGGAGAAAAATGGATCGATCGTATGCCGGGAACTGAAAGGTGTTGGTACTGGGAAAGTACTGCGCAGCTGTGATGGCTGTATTGAAGATGGAATTCGCATTCTGGGGGAATATCTTCTGGACAATTAAGTGTTGAGTGGTAAAACGGATGAAAAAAGAGCGGAAAAAGTATCCTGCCGGCTGAGACGCCTTGCTGGATATTTTTTTCGCTCTTTTTCCGGCATATCTTGGGAGGATATCGCATATTCATGAGTAGAAGAGGAGAGGATGACTGCTATGATGAATATGAATGTTTATGAGAATATTACAGCCAGAACAGGCGGAGATATTTACCTTGGAGTGGTTGGACCGGTGCGCACCGGAAAGTCTACGTTTATCAAGCGCTTTATGGATGTGATGGTGCTGCCACAGATGGAGGATTCCGCAGCGAAGAAGCGGACGGTGGATGAACTTCCACAGTCGGCGCAGGGAAAAACGATTATGACGACGGAACCGAAGTTTATTCCAAGAGAGGCCGTAAGCCTTCAGTTGGAGGATGATGTGACTGCAAAGGTGAAGCTGATCGATTGTGTCGGTTATCTGATCGACGGGGTAAATGGCCATATGGAAGAGGGCAGTGAGCGGATGGTGAAGACACCATGGTTTGACCATGAAATTCCTTTTTCGAAAGCGGCACAGATTGGAACGGAAAAGGTGATACGTGAGCATGCGACCATTGGAATTCTTGTGACGACAGATGGAAGTTTTACGGAAATCCCAAGAGAAAATTATGTTCCGGCGGAAGAGCGGACAGTCCAGGAACTGAAAAAAATTGGAAAACCCTTTGTGGTTTTGATGAATACCCCGCGACCACACAGCAGTGAGTCTCAGCGTCTGACAAAGGAACTGCAGGAAAAATATGGTGTTTCAGTACTCCCGGTAAATTGCGAGCAGTTGAAACAGGAAGATATCTGTAAAATTTTGCAGGAGGTATTGTATGAATTTCCGGTGACAGAGCTTAATTTTTATCTGCCAAAATGGGTGGAGATGCTGCCGATATCCCATAAGATTAAAGCAGCAGCTATTGAAGAAGCACGCAGGATTCTGGAACAGGCGGAACAGATGAAGGATATTGCAGGTGTTGTCTTTGAACCGGAAAAAGAAGAAATCTTATCGATCCGGCTGGAAGTGACGGATCTGGCGTGCGGTACGGCAAAAATCTGTTTTCAGGTGGATGACAGTTATTATTATGAAAATATCAGTGAACTGGCGGGCGTTCCGATTCATGGGGAATATGAACTGATTTCACTGATCCGGGAACTGTCAGCGAAAAAAGAAGCGTATGCGCAGGTGGCAGAGGCCATGGAAAGTGTCCAGCGTACCGGCTACGGAGTGGTTTCCCCTTCGATGAAAGAAATTTCTGTGGAAGAACCGGAGCTGATCCGGCATGGTGGACAGTATGGAGTGCGTCTGAAAGCCTCATCGCCATCGATACATATGATCCGGGCGAATATAGAGACAGAGATCGCACCGATCATTGGCAGCGAAGAACAGGCAAAGGATCTGGTTTCTTATATCAAGGAAAACGAGAATACACCAGAAGGCTTGTGGAAAACAAATATTTTCGGGAAGTCACTGGGAGAACTGGTGGAAGATGGCATCCGCAGGAAAATCACGATGATGGATGAGGAAAGTCAGCAGAAACTGCAGGATACGATGAAGAAAATCGTCAATGACAATAACGGTGGACTCGTATGTATTATATTGTAGATCCAGAAGAGATATTATGAGAAAGTTCGTCAGAAGTATCACAGAAGGCGCTTTAGCCAGTGGGATACTTCTGATGGACTTTCGTACTATATAGATTTGGGTGTCAAAACATCAAAATCGTGATTATACGGATTGTTCCATGCTTTGCACTCCCACAATTCTTCCCGCTATTCGCTATTCGCATATCGCGGGATGAAAAGCCCCATAGACTTGTTCATTTTGAGATTTTGTGGTATTATAATTTACTATCTATGTGAAAAGTATAACGATTCGACATAAACAGAGAAAAAAGGAGAAGGTTAGCATGAGTGAGGTATATGATAAATTACGGAGATGTTATCACAGCGTGAGAGAAAAGATATCCTTTGAACCGCAGGTGGCATTAATCCTCGGATCAGGACTTGGTGATTATGCCGAGCAGCAGGTTCAGGTGGAGGCGGTTCTGGATTATCATGACATCGAAGGATTTCCGGTTTCTACGGTTCTGGGACACAAAGGCCGTTTTGTGTTTGGCTATATTCAAAACATTCCGGTCGTGATCATGCAGGGGCGTGTTCACTATTATGAAGGTTATGATATGCAGGATGTAGTGCTCCCAACGCGACTGATGGGAATGCTTGGAGCCAAAGTATTGTTCCTGACTAATGCGGCCGGTGGAATGCAGGATGATATGAAGGCAGGGGATTTTATGCTGATCACCGGACATATTTCCAGTTTTGTGCCATCACCGCTGATCGGACCGAATATCGAAGAACTCGGAACCCGCTTCCCGGATATGAGCGAGGTTTATAAAAAAGATCTGCAGGAAATTATACGAAATACAGCAAAGAATTGTGGAATTCTGTTAAAAGAAGGTGTGTATGTACAGACTAGTGGACCGAATTATGAGACACCGGAGGAGATACGAATGTACAAAATCCTCGGTGCGGATGCGGTTGGCATGAGTACCGCCTGCGAGGCAATGGCAGCGAACCATATGGGAATGCGTGTCTGTGGTATTTCCTGTATTTCCAATCTGGCGGCAGGCATTTCGAAAAATCCGCTGACCCATGCCGAAATTCAGGAGACGGCAGACCGCGTAGCACCAATGTTTCAGCAACTGATCACGGAATCAGTGGTGAATATTGCAAAAACAATAGAATAATAGAAACAAAATGAGAAAGGAAAGAAGATGAACATTCGTTTTTATAATGCAAAAATCCTGACCTTAAATGAGCAGGAGCAGTTTGAGATTATTAACGGAGAACTCTGGGTAAACGGAGACTCCATTAGTTATGTGGGAGAGAGCAAAAATCCGGCGGAGATCTGTGCAGAATTGAAACTGGAGCAGCCGGTGTGGGAGCGAGAGATTGACGTAAAAGGCAATCTGCTGATGCCGGGATTCAAGAACGCCCATGCACATACCTACATGACATTTTTACGTTCCTATGCGGACGATCTTCCGCTGCAGGAGTGGTTATACCAGATGTGTTTCCCGAAGGAGGACAAGCTGGATACGGAAAATATCCGTCCGTTGGAAGTGCTTGGTATTATGGAATATCTGACCAGTGGTATTACCACAAGTTTTGATATGTGTTATTTTCCACCGGTCTATGCCCAGGTGGCAGCTCAGTGTGGATTCCGTGCCGTTCAGGTGTCCGGTGTAAACAGTTTTGGTGGAAGCGCGGCAGTTGTTGAGGAAAATTATCTGAAAGTCAATGAGACCAGTGATCTGACCTCTTTCATGATCGGCTTTCATGCAGAATACACCACAAAAATGGATCTGATGAAAGAAATCGCAGATCTGGCCCATAAATACAAATCTCCGGTATTTTTACACAATTCTGAGACACAGAATGAGGTAAAAGAGTGTCTGGAGCGTTATGGTAAGACGCCGACACAGCTGACAGAAGAACTGGGTATGTATGAATATGGCGGCGGTGGATACCACTGTGTATATTTTGATGATAAAGATTTTGAAATCTTTCAGAAACGTCAGCTTACTGCAGTTACCTGTCCGGCTTCTAATCTGAAACTGGCAAGCGGAATTGCACCGTTAAAACGGTTTGTAGAAGAAGGAATTCCGGTGGCAATCGGTACAGACGGACCGGCAAGTAATAACAGTCTGGATATGTTTAAAGAAATGTTCCTGGCAAGCGCACTTGCAAAAGTACGTGAAATGGATGCAGAGTGTATCAGTGCGGACAAGATTTTATATATGGCAACCACAGGCGGCGCCCATGCTATGGGATTAGATAACTGTGATCGTCTGGCAGCAGGTAAGAAAGCGGATCTGATTCTGATCGACTTACAGCAGCCGAACATGCAGCCAGAGAACAATCTTGTGAAAAATCTGGTATACAGCGGAAGCAAACAGAACGTGAAGCTGACTATGGTAAACGGAAAAATCCTGTATGAAGATCAGAAATTCTCCATCGGATTTGAACCGGCAGATATTTATAAGGAAGCGAACCGCATTATTCGTTCTATGGAAGGATAAGAGTTATGAAAGTAACATTATATACCGATGGTGCTGCCCGGGGAAATCCGGACGGCCCGGGTGGATACGGTGCAGTTTTACAGTTTATTGATTCCACAGGTAAACTGCATGAACGCGAATTAAGCGCCGGATATCGTAAGACGACAAACAACCGCATGGAGCTGATGGCAGCCATTGTGGGGCTGGAAGCGCTGGTAAAACCGTGTCAGGTGGAATTGTATTCCGATTCTAAATATCTGACAGATGCATTTAACCAACATTGGATCGATGGATGGCTGAAACGCGGATGGAAGAAATCGGACAAATCTCCGGTAAAAAATAAAGATTTATGGAGCAGACTGCTGGCGGCAATGGAACCGCATCAGGTGACGTTTCACTGGGTGAAAGGACATGACGGACATCCGGAGAATGAACGTTGTGACCGTCTGGCAACAACAGCAGCAGACGGTGGGAATCTGCTGGAGGATGAGATAACAGAATGAAAAAACAAATGAGTAACAGCAGCCTGTTTTTGTGCTTTACGGCACTGACAGGTGCTGTGATCGCCGGTTTGGTATGGTTGTATTTGAAAATTGCAAATGTAGGAATTACAGTCATCTGGGAAATGATTCCGGCGTACATAGATTCCCGGTATTATACGATTCTGATGTGTCTGGCAGGCGGTGTGGTGATCGGACTGTTTCACAGGGTATACGGACCGTTTCCGGAGCGGATGGCAGACTCTGTCAAACGTGTCAAGGACACTGGGTCTTATCCGTATCGAAAACTGCCGATGATCGTGGCAGCGTCGTTTCTGTCATTGTTTTTCGGTGGTGCGGTAGGACCGGAATCCGGTCTGGTCAGTCTTCTGCTGGGACTTTGCTGCTGGGCGATGGATCAGTTTGGTCTGGCGCGCTGGAAAATGGAGACGCTGAAGGCCGGAAATCCATATATTATGAAAAAAGAACTGTTCCAGGTGATGGCAGCAGGGCTCTTTTTGCCACCGGATCAGATTGTATATGATAAAGGAAAAATTGAATGGAAACGAAAGGATCAGATTGCAGCCGGTGTGACAGCCGGGCTGACAGGACTTGCAGTATATGAATTACTGAACGCTTTCTTTGGAAGATGCCTGTCAGTACCGCATTTACAGGGGGGTGTACTGCTTTTAAGAGACAAAGTGGCTGTCGTGTTGCTGATTATTGTGGGCATTGCATCAGGCTATCTGTTTTTGATTTTTCAGAAATTGAGCAACTGGTTCTTTGGAAAAATGCAGGAAAAACATCTGGCCGTTTTGAATGCGGTGCTTGGAGGCCTGATTCTTGGCCTGATCGGAACGGCACTTCCGATGACGATGTTTTCCGGTGGCAGTGACATTCAGACCATGCAGTATGAATATTTAAAATATACACCGTATCTGCTGATCTTGATCGGAGTTGTAAAATTGTTTCTGACAAATGTCTGCATCGCCTCCGGCTGGCGGGGCGGACACTTCTTCCCGATGATTTTCAGCGGACTGAGTATAGGATACGGGTTTGCTGCTATTTTACATACCAATGAAATTGTCAGCGTAGTACTGGTAACAGGTGCGTTGATGGGAACAGTATTGCAGCAGCCATTGGGGGCACTGGCACTTTCACTGGTGTTTTTCCCAATGAAAAATTTTGGCTGGATGCTGCTGGCATCTGCGGTGGGAGGATGTGTGCCGGTTCCGGTGGCACTTCGCACAAATCCGGAGAAAAAAGGTTTTGTATACAATATGATACAGATGAAAAAAAGAGGAAAATTTTTGTCTGGTAAAGAGTAAATGCATCGCTTTACAAGGAAGAAATGCTATGATATTATGATAAGAGTGTGTAATTATATAAAAAAGCGTAATTGCATAGATGAATTAGATATTCAAAATAAACACATAGATGGAGGAACACGAGAGTGAAAAAGTATGGTGTAAATGAATTACGAAGAATGTATCTTGACTTTTTCAAAAGCAAAGATCATCTTGTTATGAAGAGTTTTTCGCTGATTCCGCATAATGACAACAGTCTGCTGCTGATCAATGCAGGAATGGCACCGTTAAAACCTTATTTTACAGGAGCAGAAATTCCGCCGAAGCGCAGAGTTTCCACCTGCCAGAAATGTATCCGTACCGGTGATATTGAAAACGTAGGAAAGACAGCACGTCATCTGACCTTTTTCGAGATGCTTGGTAACTTTTCTTTTGGTGATTATTTCAAACATGAAGCAATCGCATGGTCCTGGGAATTTTTAACAAAAGTTCTGGAGTTAGATCCGGAGCGCCTGTATCCGTCTATTTACGGAGAGGATGAGGAAGCATTTGAAATCTGGACAAAAGAGGTCGGTGTACCGGCAGAGAAGATCACACGCTTTTACCGTGATGAAAACGGGGAGTGCGATAACTTCTGGGAGCATGGCGCAGGTCCTTGCGGTCCATGTTCTGAGATTTACTATGACCGTGGAGAGAAATATGGCTGTGGCAGCCCGGACTGTAAAGTAGGCTGTGACTGTGATCGTTTTATGGAAGTATGGAACAACGTATTTACACAGTTCAACGGTGATGGAAAAGGAAATTACGAAGAATTAGAAAATAAAAATATCGATACCGGTATGGGACTTGAACGTCTGGCCGTTGTTATGCAGGATGTAGATTCCGTATTTGATATTGATACAATGAAAGCAATCCGTGACAAAGTATGTGAAATGTCTCACAAAACTTACCAGACAGATGCACTGGATGACGTATCTATCCGTCTGATCACAGATCATATCCGTTCTGCTACATTCATGGTATCTGATGGTATCATGCCGACCAACGAGGGCAGAGGCTATGTGCTTCGTCGTCTGATCCGTCGTGCGGCAAGACATGGAAAAATGCTTGGTATCGATGGACTGTTCCTGGCAGAACTGAGCAAAACTGTTATCAACGAGAGCAAAGACGGTTATCCGGAACTGGAAGAGAAAAAAGAATTCATTTTCCGTGTACTGACACAGGAAGAGGAAAAATTTAATAAAACTATCGATCAGGGACTTGCAATCCTGGCTGACATGCAGGCAGAGATGGAAAAAGAAGGGAAGAAAGTTCTTTCCGGAGAAGATGCATTCCGTCTGTATGACACTTACGGATTCCCGGTAGATCTGACCGAAGAAATCCTGGAAGAAAAAGGCTTTACCATTGATCAGGAAGGCTTTGAGGCGGCCATGGAAGAACAGCGTACCAAAGCACGTAACGCACGAAAAGTAACAAACTATATGGGTGCAGATGCAACTGTGTATGATGCGATCGATCCGTCTGTTACAACAACATTTATCGGATATGACCGTTTCCGCCATGATTCAGAGGTAACCGTTCTGACCAGTGAGACAGAGATCGTAGAAGCACTGACTGATGGTGAAGCAGGTACCATTTTTGTAAAGGAGACTCCATTTTATGCAACTATGGGTGGACAGACCGCTGATACCGGTTATATCCGTACTGCAGAGGGTGAGTTCCGTGTAGAAGATACTGTAAAAATGCTTGGCGGTAAAGTCGGACACATTGGCCGTGTGACAAAAGGTATGATCAAAGTCGGTGATACAGTTACTCTGGAAGTAGATGCAAAAAGACGTTCTCTGATCGCAAAGAACCACAGTGCGACACACTTACTGCAGAAAGCACTGCGTAACGTACTTGGTTCTCATGTAGAGCAGAAAGGTTCTGATGTAAATCCGGATCGTCTGCGTTTTGACTTCTCTCATTTTTCTGCTATGACAGAAGAAGAGTTAAAACAGGTTGAGACGATCGTAAATGAAAAGATCGCAGAGGCACTTCCGGTAGAGACAAGTATCATGAGTCTGGAAGAGGCAAAGAAAACAGGTGCGATGGCACTGTTTGGTGAGAAATACGGTGATTCCGTCCGCGTGGTAAAAATGGGTGATTTCTCCACAGAGCTCTGTGGCGGTACTCATGTTGCAAATACCAGCGAGATTTCCGCATTTAAGATCGTATCTGAGTCCGGTATCGCAGCAGGTGTAAGACGTATTGAAGCTCTGACTTCCGATGCATTATATGCTTACTATGATAAATTAGAGGAGATCATCAACGAGGCAGCGGCATTATTGAAAACAAATGCAGCAGGTCTGACAGAAAAAATCACACATCTGCAGGCAGAAGTGAAAGAACTCCACAGCGAGAACGAATCCTTGAAGAGCAAAGCTGCACAGGATGCACTTGGCGATGTCATGGATCGTGTAGAAGAAGTCAACGGAGTAAAACTTCTGGCAACCGCTCTGGAAGATGTAGATATGAACGGACTGCGTGACCTGGGTGATCAGCTGAAAGAGAAACTCGGTGAGGGTGTTGTTGTACTGGCATCTGCAAACGAAGGCAAAGTAAGCCTGATCGCTATGGCAACAGAAGGAGCTATGAAGCAGGGTGCACATGCAGGTAACCTGATCAAAGCGATCGCTGCAAAAGTTGGCGGTGGCGGCGGCGGACGTCCGAATATGGCTCAGGCGGGTGGAAAGAACCCGGCAGGCATTCCGGATGCGATCGCAGCAGCAAAAGAAGCACTGGCAGATCAGATTAAATAATAAGATAAGTGATCCTCTGTATTTAGCGAATAATCATGTGTGAAAAATGGGCTGAATACAGGGGAAAATATCATAATTATGCAAAAAAACGCAAAAGTATGAAAAAAGTTTGGAAAAACTATTGACATATTTGCGAAAAATGATTATAATTGTCAAGCAGTGCAGTAAAATATTACCCAATCAGTTGAATATGCACAATACGCAACTGGAGGGAGGTTAGGTGTGAGACTATGTCAAATGTAATCGTAAAAGAGAACGAGACTTTAGATAGCGCTTTACGCAGATTTAAGAGAAACTGTGCGAAAGCTGGTATCCAGCAGGAGATTCGTAAAAGAGAGCATTACGAGAAACCAAGCGTAAAACGTAAAAAGAAATCTGAAGCAGCTAGAAAACGTAAATACAACTAGTTCAAAGTTATTGAAAGGACACTTCTGTGGAAGTGTCCTTTTATCGTGCTTTTGTAAGCTTTTTTTTGTGGCTGAGATCCAGGTAGTAAAGAAAAAATCCTGAAAAAGTATCCCTGCAGGCAATGACGCCTTGCAGGGATATTTTTTCATTTGATAGGAAATTACGATGAATTTCCCATCAAACAAAAGCACTTCGTGCAAACGATGCGCACTCGCACGAGAAGAGATTCTTGTTTTTTGTTCTAAGATGAGCAGGAATACATATATTAGACTATGGCAATGCAGCAAATTGCCGGATGGAGTGATGTGATGGAGCAGATTTTAAGGTTATTTCCCGTACGGATCAGGAAGTGTTTTTTGCGGGCGAATATTTTTGAAATGTTTTCTGGAGAACTGGAGGAGGTTCGGGTGCGGGTGAATCAGCCGATAGAATTGGCCACTGCAAGAGGAGCATATTTTTTAAAGAATGATGCGTTGGTAAGCGTTCCGGACAGGCAGTGTCTATCGGCAACTGTAGAAGATCTGCGTCAAATGAGTACGCTGATGTCACAATATTCCCTTTATGCATACGAGGAGGAAGTTCGGCAGGGATTTTTGACAGTGGAGGGAGGACATAGAATTGGTGTGTGCGGTCAGGTGTTACAAAAAGCAGGGACAATCGGCAGGATTTATCCAATTTTGTATCTGAATATTCGCATTGCCCGAGAACGAAAAGGATGCGGGAAAGTAGTGTACGAGCAGTTATGGAAGCATGGAGAGCCGGAAAATACGCTGGTGTTATCTGCACCGGGAACCGGAAAAACAACGCTTTTACGGGATCTGATTCGACTGTTTTCGAATGGAGATGAAATGCATCCCGGGAAACGGATCGGACTGGTGGATGAACGATCCGAGCTTGCCGGATGTTTACACGGGATTCCACAAAATGATGTTGGGATAAGGACGGATGTATTGGATGGATGTCCGAAGGTGGACGGGATGATGCTTTTGGTGCGCAGCATGGCACCGGAAATTTTGGCTGTGGATGAGATTGGTGGAGTGGATGATTTTTTTGCCATGCAACACGCTGTACGGTGTGGCTGTCATTTGCTGGCAACGGTGCATGCAGGAAGTCTGGAGGAATTGTTTCAAAAGCCGGGGTGGGACAAGTGCAGGGATGAACGGATGTTTGAAAAATATGTGGTTATTTCAAAGAAAGATGGAAAGAGAAGGTATCAGGTGAAAACAGCGGGAGAAGAGGATGTATGTTTTTAAAATTGGTGGGAAGTGTCTGCGTATTGGCGTCTTGCATAGGATTTGTCAGGGAGATACTCCGTACAGGAAATTTACATAGAAAAATACTGGAATCATTAATTGAAATGACGGAATTACTGGCAGCGGAGATTCGATATGAGCGGCTTCCGATTCAGGACGCACTATTGCAGGTGCAAAAGAAAATGAGACCTGAGATTTCGACTGTGCTGTTACATATTGTGGAGCAGATGAAAAGGGGAAGTGGAACAGAATTTGTGACAATCTGGGAGCAGGCATTTTGTGAAGCGCAGAAAGATTTGCTTTTGAAATCAGAGGAGTTGGACGAGGTCTGCCGGATTGGAAAACATCTGGGATTTTTGGATCAGACACAGCAGGAACAACATTTGAAGGGATGTGCAAAGCGGTTACAGTGGATGCAGGAACAGGTGCAGAAGGAGTTGGAGGAGAAAAATCGTATTTACCGATACCTTGGGATGGCGGCAGGAATTTTTGTGATATTGGTTCTGGTTTAACAAGGAAAAATCAAGTTATATGCGGAGAAAAGGAATTTTTTCAACAGATGAGGTTACAGGAGGACATGTATGGATGTCAATTTGTTGTTTAAAATAGCGGCGGTGGGGATTCTGGTTACAGTGATCGGACAGGTTTTAAAGCACAGCGGCAGAGAGGAGCATGCATTTCTGGTCAGTTTGACAGGATTGGTGATTGTATTGTTTTGGATCGTGCCATATATTTATGACCTGTTTGATAAGATTAAAAATTTGTTTTCACTTTAAGAAAGAAGGGAGCATGCAGTGGGAATCATTCAGATTTCGATGCTTGGTATCGGAGCGGTGGTGCTTGCGTTGCTGTTGAAGCAGCAGAAAAGTGAATATGCGCTGTATCTGAGTCTGGTCGCTGTTATTTTGATCCTGATTTTCAGTATGAACCGATTGCAGGTGGTGATGGATACAATCCAGAAGATGGAACAGTATACCGGGATTGATGCAGCGATGTTGAAAATTCTGATAAAGCTGATGGGGATTACTTATGTAGCAGAGTTTGCTTCTGGAATTTGTAAAGATGCTGGTTTTTCTGCCATTGGAAGTCAGATTGAAATGTTTGCGAAGTTCTCAATCATGGCAGTAAGTGTGCCTGTGTTGCTGACACTACTGGAAACAATAGAGGGTTTATTGGGGGCATGAGATCAGAAAGAAAAGTAGTAATGTTGATATGTCAAAGAGAAAGGCGGATAGAAAAACTGCGATTGCTTCTGATGCGTTTTGCATTGTTAAGTGTTTTGATTGTTGGTATAAATATTGGAACAAAATCAGTGCAGGCAAATGAGGTTTCTTATACAACAGGAACAGATCATGCAGGAACATCGGACTGCGATAATATACAGCAGGATTTATTGTCAGATCTGCCATTATCGGATATTCAGGATGTGCTGCAACAAAATACTGACACGGAAAATATATCTTTTCGGGAATTGGTGAAAAGCCTGATGCAGGCAGATGTAAATACTGACAAGCAGGAGCTGTTTCGGCAGATTTTAAAAAGTACATTTGGCGATGTGGAAGAAGGCAGACAGGTGTTTGTTCAGATACTGCTTCTGATGGCAGCTTGCGCGTTTTTGCAAAACTTTATCAATGTATTTGAGAACAGTCAGATTTCAAAAACGGGGTTTTATTTGTATTTTTTGTTACTGATGGGATTGTTGCTGCGGTCGTATTTGCTGATCCGTGGTATTTTGGAAGGCGTACTGGATCAGGTGATCAGCTTTATGGAGGCATTGCTTCCGGCATTTTGTATGACGATGGTGTTTTGCAGCCAGAAAGTGGCCGCGGTAGGATTTTATCAGTTGTCCCTGATCGTGATTTATCTGATCGAGCGTGTGCTGTTGTATGTGGTGATTCCGGCGATTCATGTGTATGTGGTATTACAGATGCTAAACTGCATGACGGCGGGAAAATTGATTTCCCGGATGACGGTGTTATTGAAGCGGGGATTGATCTGGGTGATGCGCCTGCTGTTGGCGGGAGTGACCGGTATGAATGTGATCGAGCGGATGATTGCCCCGTCGGTGGACAATCTGAAAAAAATGTCTGTGACACAGACCATCAGTATGATACCGGGGCTGGGAAATACGGCGCAGGCAGTTGGAAATATTTTTTTCGGCTCCGCGGCAGTGATCCGAAACGGAATGGGAACAGCGGCGATGATTGTATTGCTTTGTCTGGCCATTGGTCCTTTATTAAAAATGCTGATATTTTCTGTGTTTTACAAGATGGCGGGAGCACTTGCGGAGCCTTTTTCGGATAAACGGATCTGCGGATGTATCGACTGTGTGGGAGATGGCGCATTATTGCTGTTTCGTGCATTGGGGACAGGAATTTTATTGTGCATGATTACAATTGCGGTGGTGGTGACGGCGACGGTATGACAGAATTACTGGAATGGGTAAAACGGATGATTTTTCTGGGGATTTTCCTGACGATTTTGCTGCAGGTGCTTCCTTCCGGAACCTATCGGAAATATGTGCGTTTTTTTGTGGGAATGGTGTTTGTACTTACCATTGTGAGCCCGCTTTTTTCAATTCTGGGGGAGAAAAACTGGGAGCAGACGCTGGAGCGGGAACTTTTTCAGGAGGATGTGTTACAGAGTGGTCAGCTTGATTTTTCTTATATGGAACAGCAGCAACAGGCTTATTATGAGAAACAGACGAAGGATGCAGTGGCGCAGATGATAGAAAAACTGGGGGAGACAAATGGCTGTCCGGTGCAGCGGGTGGAGGTGAATTTGTCGAGGAATGACGGTTCCATTCTTTGGGTGAAAGTGTGGACGATAGTTAGCGGTGAACAGAGCAGACAGCGCATGCAGGAGGAGACCGCACAGGCCTGCGGTATTTCTGCGGATCAGGTGGAGGTGTATGAAACGTAATGGCTCTGAAAGAGTTTCTGCGGGAGAAAAAGTGGAAAAAGATGAAAAAGGATCAGTGGCTGATCTTGTTTCTGGCAGGAGTGTTACTTCTGATTGTTGCCATGCCTGCCGGAAAGAGCAGTTCCAAAACTGCAAAACAGAAAAATGCACAAGAGGAAATTGCGCAGGCAAATGGAACCGAATCGGGAGAAGCCGATTATGAAAAAACACTGGAAATACGTCTGGCGCAGATTTTAGAGGGAATGGATGGCGTCGGTAATGTGCAGGTGATGCTCACGTTTCAGGATCAGGGAGAGTCTGTGGTGGAGAAGGATGTGACGATGCGGCAAAACGCGGGCACAGGAAGTTCCGGACAGGATTCTGGTGGTGGAACAACAGGAAGTTTCGGAATGGGAAACTCTGGCAGCCGGGAAAGCAGTGAATCGACTGTTTTTTTACAATCAGATGGGGATGAAACACCGTTTGTAAATAAAGAAATACTGCCGAAGATCGATGGAGTTTTGATCGTGGCGGAAGGAGGGGCAGATGCAAGCGTGAGAAAAAATGTTTCTGAAGCAGTGGAGGCATTATTTGGGCTGGATGCACATAAAATAAAGATAGTTAAAATGAAAACGAAGGGAGATTCCAATTGAAAAAGATATTTCGGAAAAATCAGATCATTATAACCGCACTGGCTCTGATGATCGCTGTGGCAGGCTACATCAGCTATACGAAAACGAATGTGGCAGAAAATGAGGCAATTCAGACTGCAGGTGACAATGCGGACAATACATATGATATTTCTGAGGGTGATCAGATTGGAGAGATTTTTACAGATACGGAGGATAACACCCAGACTGCAAATGCAGCGGATGCGCAGACGGAAGATGGAACAGATCAGGCGGATCAGAGTACGCAAAATGATGCGGAACAGGAAAGCAGCGAAGACGTGCAGAACCCAGGGGAGACGGTACAGACTTCTGCAAACGCACAGGGACTGGCGTTTGCAGCAGATGTAAAACTGAACCGGGAGCAGGTGCGTTCCAAAAATAAAGAAACACTACTGGAGATTATCAATAATACTTCCATTGCAGAAGCGCAGAAGCAGGATGCCATTGATTCTATGATTCAGATGACGGACGTGGCAGAGCGGGAAAATGCGGCAGAGATTTTATTGGAAGCAAAGGGATTTTCAGACGTGGTAGTCAGCATTACGGATAATGAAGCGGACGTGGTGTTAAACATGGGCGATGTCACGGATGCGAAACGGGCGCAGGTGGAAGATATTGTAAAAAGAAAAACCGGAATTTCAGCGGAAAATATCGTGATTACGCCACTGAACCAGTAACCAAGAAATTAAGTTATATAGAAAAGGATCCTGTAATTATAAAAAGTAATATAAGTAAATTGTGAATGTAGAAACAGAGCAGAAGTAATAAAAAATATAAGAAAAAATTGCTTTAATGAGAGTGATTGATGAACAGAAAATAGGAGAATGTGCTATACTGTAGACAAATAGATATCCGAAGAAAAAACAGATTTTTTCAGGTAACAGGATAAAAAACGCAGACAAGGAGGAACGACAGATGAAACGTGTATTTTTAATTGTTCTGGACAGTTTTGGTATTGGTGAGATGCCGGATGCGGCAAAGTATGGCGATGAAGGCAGCAACACGCTTGGGACCGTGGCAAAGAGCCTGGAATTTTCCATGCCGAATATGGAAAAACTGGGATTATTCAATATTGATGGTGTGACAGTGAAAGCACCGTATGCAGCTCCAGAAGGTGTGTTTGCAAGGATGACGGAGCAGTCAGCAGGCAAGGACACAACTACCGGTCACTGGGAGATTGCCGGATTGATTTCCAAAAAACCGATGCCGACCTTCCCGAATGGATTCCCGCAGGAACTGCTGGATGAATTTTCGAAGGCTGTGGGACGCAAGGTATTGTGCAACAAGCCGTATTCCGGTACGCAGGTCATTCAGGATTATGGCGATGAGCATGTGAAGACCGGTGCGCTGATCGTTTATACATCTGCTGATTCCGTATTCCAAATTGCGGCGCATGAGGATGTAGTTCCAGTGGAAGAATTGTATCGTGACTGCGAGATCGCGCGGCAGATGCTGCAGGGAGATCTTGGGGTCGGCAGAGTTATTGCAAGACCATTTGTGGGTACTTCTTCCGGAAACTATACCAGAACGTCCAGACGACATGATTTTTCCCTGGAGCCGCCGCAGGATACGATGCTGGATGTTTTAAAAGAAGCAGAATATGATGTGATCGGCATTGGTAAGATCAATGATATTTTTGCAGGAAAAGGAATTACGGAGTTTGTGCGGACGCAGGATAATGCAGACGGCATTGAAAAGACATTAGAATATATGGAGCGCGATTTTAATGGCCTGTGCTTTATCAATCTGGTGGATTTTGATATGCTCTATGGTCATCGAAACGATGTGCCGGGTTATGCAAAGGCACTGACTTATTTTGATCAGCAGCTTCCAAAAATTTTGTCAGCTATGGAGCCGGAGGATGTACTGATGATCACGGCAGATCACGGCTGTGATCCGGGAACACCGTCCACAGACCATTCCAGAGAGTATACACCGTTTGTAATGTATGGAAAGAATTTGCCACACGGTAAAAATATGGGAACACGAGGCAGTTTTTCCGATATCGGAGCAACCGTATTGGATTATTTTGGACTGTCAGGGGAGATTGCAGGCGAGAGTATGTTATAAAAAGCCATTCGGTTGGCTCTTGACAGATGTTTTTCCCTTTATTACAATAGATAAGATTGAGTATCAATTAGAAATAATGCATTTAAAAATCTTGCTATGAAAGATAAGATAAAGACATGTTGGAGGGCTAAATTTGGCTGATTTACACAAAGAAATAGAAAAAAGAAGGACATTCGCGATCATTTCCCATCCGGATGCCGGAAAGACAACGCTGACAGAGAAATTTCTGTTATATGGAGGTGCGATCAACCTTGCAGGTTCCGTAAAGGGAAAGGCAACTGCGCGCCATGCAGTTTCCGACTGGATGGAAATTGAGAAACAGAGAGGTATTTCCGTTACATCATCTGTACTGCAGTTTGAATATGACGGATTTTGCATCAATATTCTGGATACACCGGGACATCAGGATTTCTCCGAGGATACTTACCGTACCCTGATGGCAGCAGATTCTGCGGTTATGGTTATTGATGGTTCTAAAGGTGTAGAGGCTCAGACACGTAAGCTGTTTAAAGTATGCGTGATGCGCCATATCCCGATTTTTACCTTTATTAATAAGATGGACAGAGATTCCAACGATCCTTTTGACCTGCTGGATGAGATCGAGAAAGAGCTTGGAATTGCAACCTGCCCGATCAACTGGCCGATTGGTTCCGGTAAAAATTTCAAGGGTGTATATGATCGGAATACAAAGAAAGTCATGACATTTTCTGACACTTTAAAGGGAACCAAAGAAGGTGAGGAAAAAGAATTTGATCTGGATTCTGAAGCATTGATGACAGAAATCGGGGAAGACTATAAAGAGCAGTTAGAGGAAGAAATTGAGCTGTTAGATGGTGCCAGTGCTGAATTTGATATGGATCTGGTATCCAAAGGACAGCTCTCACCGGTATTTTTCGGATCTGCGCTGACCAACTTTGGTGTGGAGACATTTTTGCAGCATTTCCTACAGATGACAACTTCTCCGTTGCCGAGAATATCCGACAAAGGCGAAATCAATCCGTTTTCCGAGGATTTCAGTGCCTTTGTATTCAAAATCCAGGCAAATATGAATAAAGCACACCGTGACAGAATTGCGTTCATGCGTATCTGTTCCGGACAGTTTAAGGCGGGAATGGAAGTTTTCCATGTGCAGGGCAATAAGCAGTTGAAGCTTTCCCAGCCGCAGCAGCTGATGGCGCAGGAGCGTAAGATCGTAGAGGAGGCGTATGCCGGAGATATTATCGGTGTATTTGATCCGGGTATTTTCTCCATCGGTGATACACTGACTACTGCAAAAGACAAATTTGCTTTTGAGGGAATTCCGACTTTTGCGCCGGAGCATTTTGCGAGAGTGCGTCAGTTAGATACCATGAAACGTAAGCAGTTTGTCAAAGGTATTTCCCAGATCGCGCAGGAAGGTGCGATTCAGATCTTCCAGGAGTACAACACCGGTATGGAGGAGATTATTGTCGGCGTTGTCGGCGTTCTGCAGTTTGATGTATTGAAATTCCGTCTGGAAAATGAATATAATGTAGAAATCCGTCTGGAGAATCTGCCGTATGAGCACATTCGCTGGATTGAAAATAAAGACATTGACCTGGATCATTTAAGTGGTACTTCTGATATGAAGAAGATTAAGGATCTGAAGGGCAATCCATTATTACTTTTTGTAAATGCATGGAGTGTTGGCATGACACTGGATCGAAACGAAGGTCTGGTTCTGTCTGAGTTTGGTACTAATTAACATTACTTTCGGAAATGTGCAGATAAAAAGCTGTCAGTCGGAAGTAAGCCTGCAGTAGTTATATGGTTTTGTATATAAAAATACTGCTTTCATTACGGAGGAAAATAAAATGGAAATTCTGGAAGTTACAGTTGAAAATTTTGACGAGAAAGTATTAAACAGTGAGAAACCGGTAATGCTTGATTTCTGGGCAACCTGGTGTGGACCATGCCAGATGCAGGCTCCGATCTTCCATACATTTGCTGAGAAAAATGCAGATACTACGGTATTTGGAAAAGTAAATGTGGACGAGCAGATGGAACTTGCACGTGAGTTTGAGGTAGCAAGTATCCCTACCATCCTTGTGATCAAAAACGGTGAGGTTGCTTACCGTGCAGTTGGATTACAGACTGAGGATGAACTACAGAAAGCACTTGCATAGGAAAAATACATTGAGAAAAATTGCTGTCCGGTGTCATGCTGGACAGTTTTTCTTTGTACATAATATAAAAAACGGAAACAGTAAATGACCGATTTTTTCTAAGTGACAGGAGCACGGCAGAATGTTATAATCGGGATTGACTTTTGAAGGTATTTATAATATGATAGGAACAGATGCGAACAAATGTTCACTATTTGCGAGACGATAACAGGAACGCAGACTGTTCAGATAAGGAGAGAAACGAAAGTATGGCAAAAAATGATAAAATGGAAGTTCAGAAAGAGGCAAAATTAAAAGCACTGGACGAAGCAATCGCGCATATTGAGAAGCAGTATGGAAAAGGATCCGTTATGAAACTGGGGGATCCGAGTGTACATATGAATGTAGAGACCATTCCGACCGGATGCTTAAGTCTTGATATCGCACTTGGACTTGGCGGTGTGCCAAGAGGACGTATCATTGAGGTGTATGGACCGGAATCCAGTGGTAAGACTACCGTAGCGTTACATATGGTAGCTGAGGTACAGAAACGCGGTGGCATCGCAGGATTTATCGATGCAGAGCATGCGCTTGATCCGGCTTATGCGAAAAATATCGGTGTAGACATTGATAACCTTTACATTTCACAGCCGGATAACGGTGAGCAGGCGCTGGAAATCACAGAGACAATGGTTCGCTCCGGTGCAGTGGATATCGTGATCGTGGACTCTGTTGCGGCACTGGTTCCGAAGGCAGAGATTGAGGGCGATATGGGTGATTCCCACGTAGGTTTACAGGCACGTCTGATGTCACAGGCGCTGCGTAAACTGACTGCAGTGATCAGCAAATCAAACTGTATCGTTATTTTCATCAACCAGTTGCGTGAGAAGGTTGGTGTTATGTTCGGAAATCCGGAGGTAACAACCGGTGGACGTGCGTTGAAATTCTATTCCTCCATCCGTCTGGATGTACGTCGTGTAGAGGCTTTAAAGCAGGCCGGTGAGATTCTTGGAAACCATACACGTATCAAAGTTGTTAAGAATAAAATCGCTCCGCCATTCAAAGAGGCTGAGTTTGATATCGTATTCGGACAGGGAATCTCCAGAGAGGGCGATATCCTTGATCTGGCGGCAAATACAGACGTGGTTAATAAATCTGGTGCATGGTATGCGTACAACGGCGAGAAAATCGGTCAGGGACGTGAGAATGCCAAGAAATACCTGAAAGAGAATCCGGAGATCTGCCAGGAAATCGAGGCAAAAGTACGTGCGTACTATCATCTGGATGGAGAAGAAACAGCAGAGGGAGCTGGTGCAGATACTTCCGTGGAAGCTGCTGCACAGACTGACGCAGAATAATGCAGATACAGGAGATTATCAGAGGAAAAAAGGGAAAGCTTACCGTTCGATTGGAGGGAGGGCTTTCCTTTCCCATTTATGAAAAAGAAGCAGCAAAGTATCGGATGATGGAGGGTGGTACGCTGTCTGATCAGGAGTGGAATGAAATCTGTACAGAAATTCTGGAGAAACGTGCCAAGCGTCGTGCGTTATATATTTTGCAGAGAATGGAGCGGACAGAATACCAGCTGCGTCAGAAACTGCAGGAAAACGGTTATCCGGAAGATATTGTGCAGTGTGCCATTGATTATGTGAAATCCTTTCATTACGTGGATGATTATCGTTATGCCTGTACATACATTCGATATCATCAGGCAGAAAAGAGCCGGCTGCAGTTGAAAATGAAGCTATATGAGCGTGGTGTCGCGTCAGATCTGATCGATCAGGCGCTGGAAGACGAATATGCGGGCGAAGAAGAGCAGCTGATTGATCGTCTGCTGGAGAAGAAGCATTATGATGCGGAAACAATGGATCAGAAGGAAAAGCAGCGAATCTATCAGTATCTGATGCGGAGAGGTTTTCGGTCTGAGGCTATCCGGCGTCGGATGGGGATATAAAGTGTTTTTGTGTCGAAACAGTTATGGATTGTATACAGTTTAGTGCCTTGGTTAGTATTATTTGCTTGACAGAAAGCACAAAAAAGTATAAAATTTAATAGTTGTAATTTATGACATAATACCAGATATAAATTGTTATATGTACAATGAAAATTAAATAAGGAGGTGCTCCTGTGGCGCAGATTATCATTGCGGTGGTAATTACTGCTGTAGTTGCAATCTTGCTTACTTACGTAGCATCTAATGCACATTTTAAGAAAGTCTCTGATGAGAAAATCGGAAGTGCAGAGGATCGTGCGAGAGCAATTATCGATGAAGCTGTGAAATCTGCTGAGACGAAGAAACGTGAGGCTTTACTCGAGGTCAAGGAAGAGTCTATTAAGACAAAGAATGAACTTGACAAAGAGATCAAAGACCGCAGATCTGAGATTCAGCGTAACGAGCGTCGTATAGAACAGAAAGAGGCTAATCTGGATAAAAAACTGGAAGCTATCGAGCGACGTGAGCAGAGCTTTGCGGCAAAAGAAGAAGAGATTAAGCGACAGAAAGCAGAAGTTGCCAAGCTGAATGAAGAACGCATACAGGAACTGGAGCGAATTTCAGGACTCACCTCTGAACAGGCAAAAGAATATCTCCTGAAAACAGTTGAAGAAGATGTGAAACTGGATACTGCAAAGTTGATCAAGGAAATGGAGCATCAGGCAAAGGAAGAGGCTGGAAAGAAAGCAAAAGAATACGTAGTAAATGCGATTCAGAAATGTGCAGCCGATCATGTTGCCGAGACTACAATTTCTGTTGTGCAGCTTCCAAATGATGAGATGAAAGGACGTATCATTGGTCGAGAGGGACGTAACATCCGTACTCTTGAGACTATGACAGGTGTAGACCTGATCATTGATGATACACCGGAAGCAGTTATCCTGTCCGGCTTCGATCCAATCCGTCGTGAGGTGGCTCGTATCGCTCTTGAAAAACTGATCGTTGATGGACGTATCCATCCGGCCAGAATCGAAGAGATGGTAGAGAAAGCACAGAAAGAAGTAGAGAGTATGATCCGTGAGGAAGGTGAGGCCGCTACACTTGAAGTAGGTGTACATGGCATTCATCCGGAACTGGTACGTCTCCTTGGACGTATGAAATTCCGTACCAGCTATGGTCAGAATGCATTAAAACATTCCATCGAAGTAGCACAGTTAAGCGGACTGCTTGCTGCAGAGATTGGTGTGGATGTCAGAGTTGCCAAACGTGCAGGTCTTCTGCATGATATCGGTAAATCTGTTGACCACGAGATGGAAGGTTCTCATATCCAGTTGGGTGTTGAACTTTGTAGAAAGTTCAAGGAGTCTCCTACTGTTATCAATGCTGTGGAAGCTCATCATGGTGATGTTGAGCCGGAGAGCTTGATCGCATGTCTGGTACAGGCTGCAGATACTATTTCCGCAGCAAGACCAGGTGCTCGTAGAGAGACGCTGGAAACATATTCAAACAGATTAAAGAAACTGGAAGATATCACAAATAGTTTCAAGGGAGTAGACAAATCTTTTGCAGTTCAGGCGGGCAGAGAAGTTCGTATTATGGTTGTACCTGAGCAGATCAGTGATGCAGATATGGTACTTCTGGCCAGAGATGTTTCAAAGCAGATTGAGGCTGAATTGGAATATCCGGGTCAGATCAAAGTAAATGTTATCCGCGAAAGCCGTGTAACAGATTACGCGAAATAAGTATCATAGACCATAATCAGACAGTTCGTATGATGAAAATGAGTTTAAAGACCTGTAAATCTTCGAAAGAAGATTTACAGGTCTTTTTGCGTGCATATAAAAAAGGATGATGATAAAGGGAAACAAATATGTCTGATAAAAGAAAAAGAAAAAGAAGAACTCACGAAATTGCTATAGCCCTGTCTGGGTGAGTGGGAATACAAGCATCGTGAGTTCTTTTTTTGGTATGAAATATAAAGGTGTATGAGTTAAAAATGATTAACGTGCAAGTCCTGCAGCATCTAACTGCTTGCGAATCTGTGGTGCAATCAGCAGTGCAAGGATCATTTTAATAAAATCACCTGGCAGGAAAGGAATAACACCAGCCATAAGTGCAGCAGATAAGCCCATGTGAGCCTGAATAGCAAGCCATGCGGTTCCAAGTGCATAGCACACAGCAGTTCCAAGGATCATACCGAGGAAGCAGAGTGCTTTTTTGTTACGAAAATGATTGATAAAGAAACCGGCGATCAGTGCCAGCGGGATAAATCCAATTAGATATCCGCCAGTTGGTCCAAAGAGTTTTCCAGGACCGCTGGTAAAGCCGGAAAATACCGGGATTCCAACCAAACCGATCAGAAGATAGATCAGGTAACTGATAGTTCCTTTTTTTGTTCCCAGAATGAACAGGGAAAAATAAATCACAAGGTTGGTAAGTGAAATCGGTACCGGGCCAATTGGAATGGAAAGTGGTGCCAGTACACAAGTTACAGCGGTCATGACCGCGATCATGGCAATCTGTTGAATCGTAAATTTTGAAGTCGTTTTCGTTGTTGCATTGTTCATAAGTCATTCTCCATTTTCTATGCATTGATTTTATATTTGGAAGCCCATATCAGTAAGCATTTTCTGATCTTGTCTGGTATTATTTCCAACAGTAGTAAGCATGTCACCAGTGATGGTGGCGTTGACACCTGCTTCAAATAACCGGCGTCCACCGTCTTTGAAGTAACTGCGTCCTGCTGCCATACGGATATATGCATTCGGATTCAGATAGCGGAACATGGCAACTGCGCGGATGATCTCATCCTCTGTCAGTGCCGGAAGCCCGGCAAACGGAGTTCCAGGAACCGGGATCAGTGCATTGATCGGGATAGATACAATGCCAAGCTCAGATAAAGATACTGCCATATCCAGCCGGTCAGCAAAAGTTTCGCCCATGCCGATAATGCCACCGGAACAGACAGCAAGCCCTGCGTCCTGTGCCAGTTTGATCTCACGAATTTTGTCATCATACGTATGGGTTGTACATATATTTGGGAAGTTGCGGCGGGATGTCTCGATATTAGCATGATACATGGTAACACCGGCATCTTTCAGACGGAAAAATGCTTCCGGTGCCAGTAATCCATGGGACGCACACAGACGCAGCGTACTGTTTTTATGTAATTCTTCGTAGGTGTGGATCAGTTTTTCCAGATCATCACCTTCTACTGTTCTTCCGGCAGTGACGATGGAGTAAGCATGCACGCCGGCAGCTTCTCTGGCACGGCAGTCCGCAAGAACGACATCGGTGTCTAACATGCCATAAGTTTCACAGGAAGTGTGGTGAAAGGATGATTGTGCACAGAATTTGCAGTTTTCCGAGCATTTTCCGGCACGACCGTTGATGATCGTGCATAAATCTATAGAATTTCCACATAATGCCTTTCGGATTTCATTTGCTCCGGCAGCCAGTTCTTCCAGATCTGCAGTTTCAAAAAACGACAGATCATCATCGCGGGTCAGGCGGCGACCGTTTATGATTTCTTTGGTAAGTTCAGTGATATTCATAATCAATTCTCCATTCTTGCATATAGAATCGTATTTTGAACGCAAAGCGACTGCGTTCATGAGCACGTAGCGAAAGCGGATTGCGAATGTCCGCTTTACATGTATGATTCTGTTGCTTAGTATAAGCAGAATGGAGTTAATTGTCAACCTATAAAATAATATTTGGTTAACATTAGAAAAGTTAATAGAAAGAAATATTAACAAACAGTATTGCGATACTCATTTGGAGTCATACCTTCCTGTTTTTTAAAAGCAGTACAAAATCCACTCTCATCAGAAAAACCAGAGCGAATCGAAATTTCTTTTATGGACATCTGGCTTGTTTTCAGCAAAAATTTTGCATTTGCCATGCGGGTAGTAATGAGATATTTGTGTGGAGTCATGCCTGTTTCTTTGGTAAACACCCGGGAAAAATAGTATGGACTCAACGCTGCAATATCTGCTAATTCCTGAAGTGTAATGGATTTATAAAAATATTTGTTAATGTGTGAAATGGCTTCTGATACGTTAGTTTGCGTTTTCTTAGTTGTCTGCTGTGTCGTTTCAGCGGTTAACAAATCTGTCAGAATATTTGTGATCGTGCCGGAAATCTGGTCTTCTGCAATTGGTGCACGGTTGCGGAAAGTATCGTAGATATCATAGAGGGATCTGCGGATGGTATCCGGGTGAGCTGGATAGAGCAGAGAGCCTTTTTCAGATACAATTGTTTCATAAAAAGTGCGCGCCATCGGACCGTCAAAATGCAGCCAGAGGGCTTCAAAACCGGAATCGGTACCGTAGGCATGTGGCGCATAGCAATCCAGAAGAACAAGCTGTCCTGCCATAGCCTGCATTGTCTGGTTGTGAACCGTTACAAAACAGGTTCCTTTCAAAATGTACATCAGTAGAAAACTGTTGTAAGAATCTCGTGCCAGCCGGTAGCCACTTTCGTAACGGAAAGAGCCGGTACAGATTGGATAGAAAAACAGTTTTTGGGCAAGGGTGCTTGGGGTGTATACATAGTAATCGGAATTTGGCAGAATGTGCGTTTCGTAAGATATCATAGGAACCTCCTGAATATTTGAGAAAGCGGATTGCGAATGTCCGCTTTACATTACTGTAAGTATACGTGTTTTATTAGCTTATGTCAAAAGCAATTTTTGGCAATGAATCAGCAATTAAATTGAATGAAAACAGGAACTGTATGGAATATAATGAGAGCAAGAAATTGATAATGATTAGATGAATTTACGCAGAAACGATAACAGGAGAAGAAAAGCAGAAAGGACGGGAAAGTATGGAAGCGGCAAACAGCGCAAAAATCTGGGAAGAAGATGTAGTGATTCCAACTTATGAGATTGGTGCACCGGACAAAAATCCGATGTTTTTGGAAAAACGAGTATATCAGGGTAGTTCCGGAAAAGTATATCCGTATCCGACCACAGAGAAGATCAGTCATGAAAAGAAAGACAAGATCTGGCACGCAGTATATCTGGAAAATGAATATCTGAAGGTTATGATCCTGCCGGAACTTGGCGGACGAATCCAGCGTGCATACGATAAAACAAATGATTACGACTTTGTATATTATAATCATGTGATCAAACCGGCGCTGGTGGGACTTGCCGGTCCGTGGATTTCCGGTGGTATTGAATTTAACTGGCCGCAGCATCACCGCCCAACGACGTATATGCCGGTGGATCACTTGGTGGAAACCCATGCGGATGGCAGCGTGACACTGTTGGTGGGAGATGTGGACCAGATGTATGGCACCAAAGTGTTGACTTCCTTTACTTTGTATCCGGGAAAATCTTATATCGAAATCCGGGGACAGCTTTATAACCGAACACCACTGCCACAGACATTTTTGTGGTGGGCAAACCCGGCGGTTTCCGTCAATGAATACACGCAGTCGATTTTTCCACCGGATGTACATACCGTGTATGATCATGGAAAACGTGCCGTTTCAAGATTCCCGATTGCAAAGGGAGAGTATTATAAACACGACTACAGCGAAGGGGTTGACATTTCCAGATACAAAAACATTCCGGTTCCGACTTCTTACATGGCAGAAACGTCAAAATATGATTTCGTGGGCGGTTATGATTATAAAAAAGAAGCCGGACTGCTCCATGTGGCAGACCACCATTTTTCACCGGGTAAAAAGCAGTGGACCTGGGGCTGTGGTGAATTCGGAAAAGCCTGGGACCGCAACCTGACGGATGAGGATGGCCCGTACATCGAACTGATGACAGGTGTATACACAGAAAATCAGCCGGATTTCAGCTGGTTAAAACCATTTGAAGAAAAAGTATTTACCCAGTATTTTATGCCATACAAAAAAGTAGGAGCAGTAAAAAATGCTTCCATTCATGCGGCTTTGAATCTGGAACTGACTTCACAGGGCGCAAAAATCGTCGTATATACAACGGAAGAATATGCAGATGCAGAAATCGTGCTGGAGCAGAACGGAACAGAAATCTTCCGAAAACAGACAAAACTGTCTCCAATGGAAACTTACAAAGAAATCATTCCGGTGTCAGCGAAAAAAATACAGGAACTGAAGGTGGCAGTTTATGGACATGGCAGACTGCTGGTGGCATATGAGCCGGAAGAGGAAACGATTCCCAAGCTTGGTGAGCCGGCGGAGGCAGCAAAGAAGCCGGAAAAGATTTTGACAAATGAAGAATTGCTTCTGACGGCACAGCATATCGAGCAGCATCGTCATGCGACCTGGAGGCCGGATCCATATTATCTGGAAGGATTAAAACGAGATCCGGGAGATATCCGGATCAATCAGGCCTACGGCATGCTTCTGATGCGGCGGGGACAGTTTGCAGAAGCGGAAAAATATTTCCGGGCAGCAATCAAACGTCTGACATGGCGGAGCCCGAATCCTTATGACAGCGAGCCTTACTATAACCTTGGACTTGTACTGTTTTATCAAGACAGAAAAGAAGAAGCATATGATGCTTTTTATAAGGCGGCATGGACAAATGCGCAGCAGGAAATGTCTTATTATTATCTGGCCTGCATTGCGTGTGGAGATGGTGAATATGAGCATGCATTGGAACTTGTGGAGCGCAGTCTGGTGAAAAACAGTCATAATGTCAAGGCGAGAGGATTGAAAGCTGTATTATTGCGTAAATTAAATCGTGTGGAAGCAGCGGAAAAGTGGAGAGCAGAGAATCTGGAATTGGATGCTTTTGATTATGTGACATTGTTTGAGAATGTGTTAGCTGGAAAAGATGAAGGAAAAAATCACTCTGCCAAAATAGTATTTCAGGAAAGAAGCAGAGGCTTTTATGAGACATATTTGCAGACAGCCAGAGATTACGCAGAGTATGGATGTTCAGAAGAAGCAATCTGCATATTGAAATCTTGCGCTGTGCAGCAGCCGATGATTTATTACTATCAGGCATATTATCAGCAGAAATTAGAGGCATTTGTTGAAGGAAATTTGACTATCAATAGAGAAAATGATGGAGTAGCAATGGGATTGTGCCAGAAAGCCAATGCAGAAAATAACAAAGATATAACAGATACATTGTATGAAAAAGCAGAGAAGTGTGCACCAGACTATTGCTTCCCGAATAAACTGGAGGACATTGCAGTATTGGAGCAGGCAATCGTTGCAAATCCAAAAGGGGCAAAAGCATATTATTATTTAGGCAATTTGTATTATGATAAATTGCGGTATGATCGTGCAATCGCACTTTGGGAACAGTCCATCATGCTGGATGCATCTTATTCAACTGCACATCGAAATCTGGCAATTGCATATTATAACAAACGGCAGGATGCTGAGGCAGCCCGCAAGGAACTGGAACAGGCATTTGCACTGGATGAATCCGACAGCCGTGTATTTTTGGAACTGGATCAGTTATATAAGAAACTTGGCGTGTCATTTGCAGAACGTTTGAAACAGTATGAAGCGAGGGAGAAACTGATCCGGGAGCGGGATGATACGATGCTGGAGTGGGTGACACTATATAATTTGGACGGTGAGCCGCAGAAAGCCTATGATCTCATCATGAGCCATTCCTTCCGCCCATGGGAAGGTGCAGAAGGGCGGATTTCCGGTCAGTATAAGATTGCACTGGCAACACTGGCAAGGGAAGCAATGCAGAAAAAAGATTATGAACGTGCGGAGCTGCTTTTGAAGCAGGCATTACAGTATCCGGAGAATCTGGGTGAAGGACGTCTGGAAGGCACCAAGGATAATGACATTTATTATGAACTTGGTGTGGTACAGGAACATTTGAACCGACAGGATGAGGCGCGGAAGTATTTTGAATTGGCACAAATCGGTGATAACGAGCCGGCGGGCGCAATGTATTACTATGATCAGCCAGCGGATATGATATTGTATCAGGCATTGGCAAGCAAAAAGCTGAATCAAATGAAACGTTATCATGCCTGTCTGAACAAGTTGCAGGATTATGGAGAGCAGCATTTGTACGATCATGTAGAAGATGATTTCTTTGCGGTATCGTTGCCTGATTTTCTGATTTTTGAAGATGATATTACACAAAAAAACAAGGCACATTGCTATTATCTGATGGGATTGTCGAAATTGGGCGCAGGTGAATATGCGGCGGCAGAGGAAAATTTTGAGAAGTGTATGGAGATTGATTATAATCACCAGAAGAGTAGACTGTATCGGGAGATGTGCAGGAAATAAGTTCAAATTATAATTGAATAAAGATGGGCGAAAAATCAATCGTAAGTAATTGCGATTGATTTTTGTTATATAAAACAATAAAAAAGAAACGAGCATCCTTTTCCAGTCGAGTAACCTTACTCAGTAACAAAACCCATTTCTTAGTTATGATTGTATGATGTTGCTGTTAAAAAGTCAAATAAAAATTGAAATTAATTTTTAAAATTGTTCAGAGCGATATATTATGATATGATTTATTTAATAATATATTGAAAACAAAAGTCGCAAAAAGACTTTTGTTAACTTAAAAAGCAGAAGGGGTATATTAATGACCGGAGAAAAGTTTACATTAATGCAATATTCAGTGCATGCAATATTGGGTTTAATCGAAGCAGAAGATTTTGTGATACCTGAAATTCAGCGTCCGTTTGTTTGGAAGCGCAGTCAGGTTAGAGACTTGATTGATTCATTATATAATGGATATCCAACAGGATATATAATTACTTGGAAAAATCCAGATGTAAAAACAAAAGATGGTGGAAAGGCAAATGGTAAAAAGGTTTTAATTGATGGGCAACAGAGGGTAACTGCTTTGATGGCGGCAATCTCAGGTAAAGAAGTATTAGATGATGATTTTAATAAAGAGCGTATAAAAATAGCATTTAATCCTTTAACAGATGATGAAACAAAAAGGTTTGCAGTACAAGATGCTTCTCATCTCAAAGATAAAAAATGGATTCCTGATATATCAATATTATTTTCAACAGGATTTAAACAGAGAGCATTTGAAAATGAATATGCAAATAATAATCCAGATGTGGATTTAGATGAATTGTCGGAAGTTTTAACAAAGTTAAAAAGCATTGCAAATCGTCAGATTGGTGTAATTGAACTAGATGCAACATTAGATATTGACGAAGTAACTGAAATTTTTATTCGTATCAATTCTAAAGGTACGTCATTAAGTCAGTCTGATTTTGTTATGTCAAAAATGGCAGCAGATTCGGTACATAATGGTAGTTTAATGAGAAAGACAGTGGATTATTTTTGCCATTTGGCAGTTAAACCAGATTTTTATTCTCATTTGGTAAATGACAAAGAATTTCAAAATTCTAAATATGCAGATAAAATTAAATGGTTAGCAAATGATTATGATGATATCTATGATCCGGATTATGGAGATATGTTAAGGGTATCATTTATGCATCAATTTAAGCGTGGAAAATTGGCAGATTTGGTTAGTTTGCTTTCTGGTAGAGATTTTGTGACAAAAGAATTTCGTGATGATATTGTAGAAGAGTCGTATAAAAAATTAGACAATGGTATTATGAATTTTATTAATAAATATAATTTTTCACAATTCATCATGGCGATTAAAGGTGCAGGATTTGTATCAGGTAAGCTATTAAATTCAAAAATGACACTTGATTTTGCATATACGTTATATTTAATGCTATTAGCTGATCCACAAATTCCTAATGCACAGATTAAGAGATATGTGCAAAAATGGTTTGTACTGTCAACTTTAACATCAAGATATATAGGTTCTCCAGAAACACAGATGGATAGAGATATGCGAAATATTGGAGAAAAAGGATTTTTGCAGTTCCTTTCAGAAGTGGAGGCATCGTCATTATCGGAAACTTTTTGGAATGTAACATTGCCACAAAATCTGGAAACATCATCTGTTAATAGCCCGGCGTTTAATATTTTTCTTGCGGCACAAATTAATCAGAATTGTAACTCATTGTTAATGAGGGGAACAAAGGTTAATGATTTGATAACTATTTCCGGGGATGTACATCATATATTTCCTAAGGAATATTTGAAGAAAAATGGAGTGACTACCAAAACAAAATATAATCAGGTAGCAAATTATATTTATTTGGATACTCAAGTAAACAAGGCAATTAGTGATGATGCGCCGGCAGTTTATTTTTCAAAAGTGAAAGAACAATGTGCTACAAAAAATATCGTTTTGGGAAATATTTCGGAAGAAGAATTGTTATATGAAAATCTGGTAGATAATTGTATTCCATACGATATTTTTGAAATGCGGATTGATGATTATGATATTTTCTTACAGGAACGTAGGAAATTGATGTCTCGGTTGATTCAGAGATATTATGAGGAATTATAATTAAAAAATAAAAGTGGAAAAGTTGAAGAAAGTATTTAATTATAATGAAAATATATGCCTTGTTTTGGATTGGGGCATAAATGAACAGCTGGAACTGATATTGATAAATTGTTGCCACCTATATCACGTTTTGGCGGTGGTAGGGACAAAAAGAAGCAACAAGTTATTGATAAGTTGAACATCTTTTTTGAAAAATATTATGGCATCGGTGGCACAGCGTTTTCTACTAAATCAGAACAGATTCTGGAAATTGGTGGTCAGAATAGTAGAAATGTATTAAAAATGGTGGCGGAGCCTATGCTATTTAAAAAGAATATGCAAATTAAAGATGAATAGTTTTTTCGTGAGTACATTTAATATGAGCATTGTGTTTGTTGCAGAGTAGTGGGGAAAGTGAGGGATTAAATGATACCATTAAAAATAGAAACGTTGTTGGATGGACGTGTTGTTGAACATGATCGTGTTGAATACAAAACTGGTTGGAATCCTAATGATATTATTCATTCAATTTGTGCATTTGCAAATGATTATGATAATTCTAATGGCGGATATATTGTAATTGGAGTAAAGGAAGAAAACGGAATGCCTGTTTTTCCGTTGGCAGGAGTTCCTAAGGAGAAATTAGATTCAATCCAGCAGGAAATTTTCCAATATTGTAATATGATTGCACCAAGATATATTCCAAGAATTGAAATTATAAATTATAAAAATTCGGAAACATATTTAGTATATTTATGGTGTCCGGCTGGTGATAGTGGTCCCTATCAAGCGCCGCAATCAGTATATGGTGCTAAAGGAGAGAAAATAGATAAAAGCATGAAATATTGGATACGTCCAGCATCACTTACCACAGACGCAAAACAGGATGAAATATCTGAATTATATGATAAATTTAATTCTGTCCCATATGACGATAGAATAAACTATAAAGCTAAGATTGATGACATTAGAAGAGGATATATTGAGGATTTTATCAGGAAGAGTAACAGTAGTTTGATAAATGAACTTAATAACTGTACATTAGAGGATTTGTTGATTGCACAGGAAGTGGCAGACGAGACGGACACAGAGCTTGATATAAGAAATATTGGTGTTTTGATGTTTACAGAACATCCGGAAAAGTTGATTCCAGGTGCATATATTGAATTGATACGGTTTAATACAAAGGATGCAGAAGCTTCTGATGATTTTGTTGAAAAGACATTTACCGGACCTATTTGGAAACAAGTGATAGATGCATTAGATTATATTAAGAATACAGTTATTGAGCAGAAGGTAGAAAAAATACAAGGTCAGGCAGAAGCTGTAAGATTTTACAATTATCCATATAATGCATTGGAGGAAGCATTGGTTAATGCAATATTTCATAAATCGTATCGTGAACCTGAACCAGTAGAAATTCGCATATATGTAGATAGCATTCAGATTTTGAACTATCCGGGACTTGCAAAATGGATTAATCTTGAACGTTTTGAAGCTGGAATGATAAGAGGAAGAAAATATCGTAACCGAAGAATTGGTGAATTTTTTAAAGAAATTGATTTATCTGAGAAGAAGGGCACTGGTATTCCAAAAATATTACGTGAGCTTAGGAAAAACGGTTCTCCTGCACCGGAATTTGATATGGACGAAGATAGAACATATTTGAATACGATTATTCATATTAGGGATGGATTTGAAGTAAAAGCTACTGTTGGTGGATCAAGTATGGAAAATGAAAGAAGTTTGAAGGAAGTTTTGAAAGAAGATTTGAAAGAAGTTGATTATAATAAAGTTCTTCCGATCGTAGAAATTATGGATAAGTATGGAAGTATTACGCCTGAAGAGGCAAAGCAAGTATGTGGAAAATCATCTGCAACTATATGGCGTTATCTTAAACTTTTAACTGAAACCGGGTATGTTGTTCCAGAGGGAAATACGAATAAGAGTGTGTATAAAGTTAAAAAATTTTCATAAAGTAAGATATGTGTCAGATGATGTGGAATGGTTGCCAATGGTCACATTTATAAAGAAAATCAGAGTACTATGGGAGGAATGCATACATGATACACAAAAAAATTGAAATCCAAGCCCGCGGCACCGAAGCCGCCGGCTACTTATACACCTATTTTCTGGACAGCTCCATTGAGATGCGTCCAAACGAAAAACGCCCGGTTATTCTGATGTGCCCGGGAGGCGGCTATGAAATGACTTCCGACCGGGAGGCAGAACCGATGGCCATGCAGTTTCTTGCTATGGGCTATCATGTTGCCATTTTGCGTTACAGTGTCAGTCCGGTGCGTTATCCGGTGGCATTGCAGCAGGTAGCAGAAAGCGTATTATATCTGAAATATCATGCAGAAGAATACCATATTGATCCGGAGAAAATTGTATTACAGGGATGTTCGGCAGGAGGACATCTGGCTGCCAATTATGGCATTGCCTGGAACAGTCCGTTTTTGACAAAACGCATGGGGATGGAGAATGATCCGGAACAGCTTCGCGTAGCAGGGTTATTATTGTGCTACCCAGTTATCACTTCCGGGGAAAAAGCACATGAAGGATCTTTTCGAAATTTGCTGGGAGAACAGTATGAAGAGAAAAAGGAAGAACTTTCACTGGAAAACTGTGTGACGCCTGATACACCACCAACGTTTTTATGGCATACATCAACGGATGAAACAGTACCTGTAGAAAATTCACTTTACTTTTTTCAGTCCTGTCTGCAGCAGGGCGTTTCCGCAGAATTGCATATTTACCCGGTGGGAGGACACGGAATTTCTCTTGCAAATGAAGAAACCTGCCGTGCCAACGGAATCGGAGTACAAAAGGAGTGTCAGAGCTGGATTAATCTGGCTCAGACTTGGTTAGAAGGATTGTTTGCATAGTGCTTGATGAAGAGGAAAAATATGATTTTCTATTACATCAAAAAAGTAATCGGATGAGGCTGGTCAGGTCTGTTTAGAAATCAGAAAAGAAATACTCATAAAAAATTAAGTTGAGATATTGTGGGAAGCATGTTAGAATCTTCTAGGCATAAAAATTAAGTAGATAATAAATTATGAAAGGATTTTTTGACATGTTAACAATAATCGAAGTATTAAAAGCGATTTTATTTGGTGTTGTGGAAGGTATTACAGAGTGGCTTCCAATCAGTAGTACCGGCCATATGATCTTGCTTGATGAATTTGTAAAATTAAATGTAAGCAAAGAATTTCTGGATTTGTTTCTGGTAGTGATCCAGTTGGGCGCAATTCTTGCGGTAGTAGTTATTTACTGGAATAAGCTGATTCCGCTGTCTACAAAGCATGGCTTACATATCAGCCGCAGAAAATGCAAGATGTGGGTAAAAATCATCGTTGCATCCATTCCTGCAGGTGTGGTTGGAATCCTCTGGGATGACGTATTTACAAAATATTTTTACAATTACCAGACCGTTGCAATCATGCTGATCCTGGTAGGTATTGTATTTATTGTAATAGAGCGTGCGAATAAGAATAAAATAGCAAGAGTAGATTCTATTGATGATATTTCTTATGGTCAGGCATTTTTGATCGGTGTATTCCAGATGATCGCCGCAATTTTTCCGGGAACATCCCGTTCCGGTTCCACTATCGTTGGTTCTCTGATGCTTGGTATTTCCAGAACTGCGGCAGCAGAATTTACGTTCTTTCTTGCAGTGCCGGCAATGTTTGGCGGAAGCGCGATCAAAATTTTGAAATACAGCGGTGGATTTAATTCCTCAGAAGTTGCATTACTTGCAATTGGTATGATCGTAGCATTTGTACTTTCCATTATCGCAATCAAGTTCCTGATGTCCTATATCAAGAAACACGACTTCAAAGTATTTGGATGGTACCGAATCGTACTTGGTATTGCAGTAATCGGATATTTCCTTGCAACAAGATAAGTAACGTACAATAAGGCAGAGTCAGATTTTTCTCAAGGAGCGATTGTCAGCGACCGAGACAAATCTGACTCTGCCTTTTCATAACCTATAAAATATCCACAAAACAATTTAGTTCTTTTTTTTACAAGTTTTAAAAACTTTTTTGTACAAATATCGGATGAAATCTCTCAAATTTAATGATACAATACTTATAGTTAGTCAGTCTGGAATAAAACGACTGACCAAATTCATGAGGAGGAAAAATAAGATGGGAGATCAGAAACTGACAGGTCGTGTAACAATCCCGACAGATATCGATGTCGTTCCGGAAACACTGGAATTGATGAAACGCTGGGGTGCAGATGCCATTCGTGACTGCGATGGAACCGATTACCCGGAAGGATTAAAAGATGTAGATGCGAAAGTGTATTCTACTTATTATACAACGCGAAAGGATAACGAGTGGGCAAAAGCCAACCCGGATGAGATTCAGCAGTGTTATATTATGACAAAATTTTATACTGCCGAATCTGACAAATTATCCATTCATTTGATGACCGGTATTTATCCGGAAATGCTGAAAGTAAACAGCCGCGATGACATTCGCCGCTGGTGGGAAGTCATCGACCGTACCACAGGGGAAGTAGTAAGTTGTGACAACTGGTCTTATTCCGAAGAGACCGGAGATGTGACCATTGATCCGGCTACACCATTCCATGATTATACAGTAAGTTTTCTGGCTTACATTATGTGGGATCCGGTGCACATGTACAATGCCGTTGTCAACGACTGGAAAGACGTAGAGCATCAGATCACATTTGATGTGCGTCAGCCAAAGACACATAAATTCAGTATGGAGCGTCTGCGGAAGTTCTGCAAGGCAAATCCACATGTCAATGTTATCCGTTATACGACATTTTTCCATCAGTTTACGCTTGTGTTTGACGAACTTGCAAGGGAAAAATATGTTGACTGGTACGGATATTCAGCCAGTGTAAGTCCATACATTCTGGAACAGTTTGAAAAAGAAGTTGGCTACAAATTCCGTCCGGAATATATTATTGATCAGGGATATTTTAACAATCAGTATCGTATCCCGTCCAAAGAGTTCAAAGATTTCCAGGCTTTCCAGCGCCGTGAAGTTGCAAAACTTGCAAAAGAGATGGTAGATATTACCCACGAGGAAGGCAAAGAAGCGATGATGTTCCTCGGCGATCACTGGATCGGAACAGAGCCGTTTATGGACGAGTTCAAAACAATCGGTCTGGATGCGCTGGTAGGAAGTGTCGGAAATGGTTCTACCCTGCGTCTGATCAGTGATGTGGAAGGTGTAAAATACAGAGAAGGAAGATTTTTACCATATTTCTTCCCGGATACCTTCCATGAAGGTGGAGATCCGGTAAAAGAAGCAAAAGAAAACTGGGTAACAGCCAGAAGAGCAATTCTTCGTAAACCGATCGATCGTATCGGATACGGCGGATATTTAAAACTTGCCTGTGAATTCCCGGATTTCGTTGATTATATTGAGAGCGTTTGTGATGAGTTCCGTTTATTGTATGAGAATGCAAAAGGAACCACACCATATTGTGTAAAAACCGTTGCGGTTTTAAACAGCTGGGGCAAGATGCGTTCCTGGGGCTGCCATATGGTACACCATGCACTGTATCAGAAACAGAATTACAGTTATGCAGGTGTTATTGAAGCACTGAGCGGCGCTCCATATGATGTGAAATTCATCAACTTTGACGATATCCGTGCAAATGCAGATATTTTAAATGATATTGATGTTATCATTAATGTAGGTGATGGCGATACCGCACATACCGGTGGTTACGAGTGGGAAGATCCGCAGATCGTGGAAGCAATCCAGAGATTTGTATACAATGGTGGTGGATTTATCGGCGTCGGTGAGCCGACCGGACATCAGCATCAGGGCAGATACATTCAGCTTGGCAATGTGATCGGTGTGGAGAAAGAGACCGGATTTACCTTAAATTATGACAAATATAATTGGGATAATCATCCGGAGCATTTTATCCTTGAAGATTGTACAAAAGATGTGGACTTTGGAGAAGGCAAAAAGAGCATGTTTGCTCGCGAGGATACAGAAATCCTGGTACAGCGTGACAAGGAAGTCCAGATGGCTGTGCATGAATTTGGAAAAGGTCGCTCCGTTTATATCAGCGGTCTGCCATATTCCTTCGAAAATGCACGAATCCTTCATCGAAGCGTAATGTACAGCTGCCATGATGAAGCAAACTTAAGAAAATGGTATTCTGAGAATTTCAATGTAGATGTACATGCATATGTAGCAAATGGCAAATATTGTGTCGTTAATAATACTTATGTACCACAGGATACAGTAGTTTACCGCGGAGATGGAAGCAGCTTTGAACTGCATCTTGATGCAAACGAAATTAAGTGGTATGAGATATAAAATTTCAGTAAAAAACTACAATTTAGTTTGGAGTATTTGAAATTAACAAAAAAGTGTAATTACAATTTAGTTTGGAATAAGAGATGTTCTGTTCCTAAAATAAAACTCTGAATAGCAAAAAAGATGTCTGTATAAAAGCAGGCATCTTTTTTGCTATAATGATGAATTAGTAAAAACTACCAAAAATTTGACATTGTAGTTTGTAAATATTTTTGATTGCAAAATAAATATAGTTGTGTTATTTTAGAACTACGCGGTTACAAGTCTATGTAACGGCACAAATTTTCTTATATTTAGCCAGGTGACAGGTTTCTGAATTTCGGAAGCTCATGATTTCGAGCATTTTCCAGAGGAAGAACGAACAGACAGAGAGATTTTAATAATTATGACAGTATGTAATCGTAGGAAGGGGATGGATTGAAAAAAGAAAACGCTATATTTTGCGAAAAAATTATACTATAATAAAAGGAGAAAATATGTCAAATATTAAAATGCCAAAGCCAAACGAGGCACTCAGGGAGTTTTTTCAGAATGATGAAGTGTTTGCGTCGTTATTCAATGGGTATCTTTTTCAGGGAGAAAATGTTATTTCTTCCACTGCGTTAGAACCTGCAGATACAGCATATGCGGTTACGGTTCAAAATACAGATGGAAAGAAGCAGAAAATTAATAAATATCGTGATATTGTCAGGAAGACAGAAATAGGGACACTGGTGATACTTGGGATAGAAGATCAGAATAAGGTGCATTACGCAATGCCGATCCGCAAAATGTTATATGATGTGTTAGGGTATTCCACAGAAATAACAGAAAAGGCGAAACAACAGGATCCGGCAGAATGGACCATAGAGGAACGGCTGTCAAATGTGGGAAAAGGAACAACTGTAACACCAATTATTACGGTTGTGTTTTACACGGGGGAAACGCCATGGGATGGTCCGACATCACTTTATGATATGATGGATCTGGATGCAGATGATAGAATCTGTACCTGTGTACCGGATTATCCCTTGTATGTGATTGATATAGGGCATGATAAAAAATTGTCCTTTGCGGATCAGAATTTACAGGACTTGCAATATGCATTGACACAGATATATGCCGAGAAGGAACCGGATGACAGAAAAATCAAAAATAGTATTTTGTCATTAACGGGAATTCTTGCAGGTGATCAGAAACTATATGAGACAATGGTCAATAAGGAACAGGGAGGTTCAACGAAGATGTGTAGAGCGTTAGAAAAAAGAGATGAAGAAATACGAAGAAAAGTAACGGAAGAAAAAGAAGCGGAAATGTGTAAGGCATTAAAGAAAAGAGACGAAGAAATCCGTAAAAGAATAACGAAAGAAAAGGAAGCGGAGCTAGAGAAAAGAGGCGAAGAAATCCGTAAAAAAATAACGGAAGAGAAAGAAGCGGAAATGGCAACAGTATTAAAGAAAAGAGATGAGGAATTAGAGAAAAAAGAAGCAGAATTAGCGGAGAAAGACGCTCGCATTCGTGAATTAGAAAAACTTCTAGCAGAGAAATAGTAGCAAAAGAATATGGAGGAATATAAGAATGGGCGAAAAGAATCCGTTACACCACAGCTGTGTCGATTGTGGCGTAACAAATTGTAATAAAATGAACAAATATTATCCGGACTTCTGCCTGACAACCGGTATGGACGAAAAGCTGCTGGGCGAAGTGATCCGCTTATATGATGACGAAGAAAATAAAAAAGTAACACTTGCGGCAGCTGGCGTGGAGAGCGATTATTACTGTCAGATGTGCCGTGTGGAGGAGACCATTGAATTTGCAAAACGAATCGGTGCAAAGAAAATTGGGATTGCTACCTGTGTGGGACTGATTCGTGAAACGCGCACACTGACCAATATTTTGCGGAGTCATGGATTTGAAGTATACGGCGTGGCCTGTAAGGCGGGCACGGTGCGCAAAACAGAAGTTGGTATTCCGAAGACTTGTGAAAACACTGGTGTGAACATGTGCAATCCGATTTTGCAGGCAAAAATGCTGAATGCGGAGCACACAGATCTGAATATCGTGATGGGATTATGTGTGGGACACGACAGTATGTTTTACAAATATGCCGAAGGACTGACAACAACACTTGTTGTAAAAGACCGCGTGCTTGGTCACAATCCGGTTGCAGCGCTGTATGCGGCGGATGGATATTATCATAATAAATTATATCCGCAGGAACAATAAAATAAAAATGAGAAAGGGGGATGTAAAAAAACTCCCTTTTTTGTTATCAGGGGATTGGAACAGACCAGTGTAACATTTGCGAAAAAACAGGAAACATGATACGATGAGCGCAGACAATTTTTTTAGAACAGGAGCAAAAAACATGGCCTTACAGCTGATTTACGGAAATTCCGGCAGTGGAAAATCAACCTATATTTATGAAAAAGTCATTCAGATGGCGCAGGCAGACCGCAGGCGCAATTTTTATGTCATTGTTCCGGAGCAGTTTACGATGCAGACACAGCGGGAACTGGCAGGCCGGTCACAAAATCATGTGATCGTAAATATTGACGTAGTCAGTTTTGAACGTCTGGCGTACCGTATTTTTGATGAACTTGGTATTCAGAATACGGTCATGGAAGAGACCGGAAAAAGTCTGGTGCTGCGTAAAATTGCGGAAGAAAAAGGCAAAGATCTGACCGTTTTGCGTGGAAATATCCGGAAGATGGGATATATCAATGAACTGAAATCCATGATTTCTGAGCTAATGCAGTATGATATTTCCGTAGAAGAGCTGGAAGCGTTTTTACAACAGTTAAAACCGGAATCGAATCTGTATTATAAATTATCGGATGTGCATACCATGTATGCTGCTTTTGAGGAGTATTTGCAGGGGCAGTATGTGACAGCGGAGCGTGTGCTGGATGTGCTGGCAGAGGCTGTGGATGATTCAAGATTACTGAGAGATGCGGTGTTCGTATTTGACGGGTTTACCGGATTTACTCCGGTACAGATGAAGTTACTGCACCGCTGCATGCATGTGGTGAAAGATATGTATGTGACGGTGACGATGGATGTGCGGGAAGATCCGCTGGAGGATCGAGGCATTCAGGACCTGTTTTATATGAGTCGGAAGATGACAGCAGCATTGTTGCGGGCGGCGCAGGAAGAACATTTCCCTGTGGAGGAAGCAGTGTTTCTGGCACCGGGAGCGCAGAGCCGTCTGGCAAATGCATCTGCTTTGCAGCATTTGGAGCAGAATCTGTTTCGGGTGAGAACGCTACAGTATAAGGGAGAATGCAGGGAAGAACTGCAGGTGCATTCGTTGGCAACACCCCGGGAAGAACTGGAATTTGCGGCATGGAAGATTTCTGAACTGATGCGAAAATGTGACTATCGTTACAGTGAATGTGCCATTGTGTGCGGTGATGTGGAATGCTATGAAAAATATGCGCAGTCTGTGTTTTCGCGGTATGATATGCCATATTTTGTGGATATGAAAACTTCGATTTTGTATCATCCATGCATTGAACTGATTCGCGCGATACTGGAAATTGTGGAAAAAGATTTTTCCTATGAAAGTGTTTTTCGCTTTTTGCGGACCGGTCTGTCCGGATTTGCGGAGGCAGACATTGATTTTCTGGAAAACTATGTGCTGGCCCGTGGAATCCGTGGTGCTTCCAAATGGAAGAAAAAGTTCCTGAAACCAATGCGTCATACGGGACGAATCCGGATGGAAGAAACGGTATTGCAGGAAGAACTGTCCCGGGCCAATCAGCTGCGGGAGCAATTCTGGAAAATGATGGAGCCATTTTATCAGGTGGCATCCCAAAAAGATATTACGGTATCAGAGCTGACAAAGGCTCTGTACGAACTGCTCTGCGCATTACATCTGGAAGAACAGATGAGAGAGCAGCAGGAAGCATTTGAGGAAACCGGGGAGGAACTGCTGGCTTCTCAGTATCGCCAGATTTACAAGATTGTTATTGATCTGCTGGACAAACTGGTGGATCTGCTGGGTGAGGAAAAGTTGTCGGTCCGGGATTATGCAGACGTGCTGGAGGAAGGTTTTGCATCGGCAAAGGTTGGCGCGATTCCGCCGGGAGCGGACTGTGTGATTCTGGGCGATATTGAACGTACCCGTCTGGAAGGTATAAAAGTGCTGTTTTTCCTTGGGGTAAACGATGGTATGATTCCAAAAAGTACGGCAAATGGAGGTATTTTGTCCCAGTATGACAGGGAACTGATCGAGGAGCAGAAATTGCAGTTGTCACCAACAGCCAGAGAGCAGTCTTTCTTGCAGCGCTTCTATCTGTATCTGAATATGACGAAGCCGTCGGAGGCGCTGTACCTGACGTATGCGCGGATGGATACGCAGCAAAAAGCGTCACGACCGTCTTATCTGATCGGAACACTGCAGAAATTGTTCCCGGAGCTTTCTGTGCAGGAAATTGAGGCGGGGAAAGCCTTTATACCACTGACACCAAAGAGCAGTCTTGATGCTTATCTGACCGGACTGGCAGCGGCAAGGGAAGGTGAGATAACGGATGATTGGAAGGCACTGCACCGGTACCTTGACGGCTCAATGGTCTGGGGACCGGTGGTAAAGGAATTATTTGAGGCAGCATTTTCTCAGTTTACCGGGGAAGAGCTGGCAGTTGAGACCGCACGACAGCTGTATGGAACGGTATTGACAAATTCTGTTACACGTCTGGAATTATTTGCCCGTTGTGCTTATGCACATTTTCTGGAATATGGTCTGAAATTATCCGAGCGGGAGACTTACAGCTTTGCGGCGCTGGATATGGGAAGCATGTTCCATGAGATTTTGCAGCGGTATTGCGAAAGTCTGGAGAAATCTTATGACTGGTATTCCATCACGGAGCCGCAGCAGGAGGATCTGCTGAAGGCTGCCATGCAGGATGCGGTACTTTCCATGCCGAATGAGTCGTTGCTGGAGTCTGCCAGAAGTGCCTATGTGCTGGAGCGGATCTATCGGATCATGAAGCGCAGCATCTGGGCACTGACCGAACAGATTCGGCACGGAACCTTCAAACCGTCGGGGTACGAAGTGGATTTTGTGCAGGTAAATGAGTTAAATGTGGAAAATATGATACTGGATGAGGAACACAAAATGCGTCTTGTGGGAAAAATTGACCGTATGGATACTCGTGAGACGGAGGATGCTGTTTATGTACGCATCATTGATTATAAATCCGGAAAAACAACGTTTCAGCTGTTGAATCTGTATTATGGACAGCAGCTGCAGCTTGTGGTGTATCTGAACGCAGCCATGGAGCAGTTAAAGAGGACACATCCGGGAAAAGAAATCGTTCCGGCTGGTATTTTTTACTATCGGATGGATGATCCGATGGTGGATGCGGACGGCGAGGACGAAGAAAAAATTATGGAAAACATCTTGAGCGAACTGCGTCTGAATGGTCTGGTCAGCCTGGAGCAGGAAGCTTATGAGCAGATGGATGTGGGCTTACAGGGAAAATCAGAAGTGATTCCGCTGACATTGAAAAAAGACGGAACTGTCAGTAAGCGAGGAACTTCGGGAGCCACCAGAATCGATTTCCATGCGCTGACGTCCTTCGTGAACCGGAAAATCTGTGCGGCGGCAGAGCAGATCCTGGAGGGAGAGATCAATATCCGTCCGTATCAGATGGAGACGAGAACCGGATGCGACTATTGTCCGTATCACAGTGTGTGCGGTTTTGATCCGAAGATTGAGGGGTATCGTTACCAAAAAAACAAAAAATTGCAGGAAGAGGAAATCTGGAGTGATATTTATCGGGAAGGAGGTCAGTCGGATGAGCGTTAAGTGGACAAAAGAACAGGAAAAAGTCATCAATCTGAGAAATCGGAGTCTGCTTGTCTCTGCGGCTGCCGGTTCTGGAAAAACGGCGGTGCTGGTTCAGCGTATTATTTCCATGGTGACCGATGAGACGGATCCGATGGATATCGACCGGCTGTTGGTTGTGACGTTTACGAATGCGGCAGCGGCGGAAATGCGGGAGCGTGTTGGCGCAGCCATTGAGGCGGCGCTGGAGAAGGATCCTTACAATCAGCATTTGCAGCGTCAGCTGACTCTGGTGCACAACGCACAGATTACTACTATTGACAGTTTCTGCATCCGGATTTTGCGGGATCATTTTCACAAAATCGATCTGGAACCGGGATTTCGTATCGCAGATGAGGGCGAGTTAAAACTGCTGCGGGAAGATGTCTGCGAGGCGGTTCTGGAAGAGTTTTACGAAAAAGCAGATCCGGAGTTTCTACGGTTTGCAGATAGTTATTCCAGAGCGAAAGATGATCTGCAGATCAAGGAAATGGTGCTGAAATTATATGATTATGCCGAGAGCTATCCCTGGCCGGAGGAATGGCTGGCATCCTGTGTGCAGCAGTATGAGGCTGCGGATGAGAACGAACTGGAGCAAAAACCGTGGGTGCAGGATTTTCTGGCTTACATGAAAGTGCGGATCGGGGATCTGATCCGTGCACATGAAGAACTGCTGGAACTGACCCAGGAAGCAGATGGGCCGTATATGTATGAGGCGTCCATTCAGGATGATCTGCGCCAGCTGCGCGGATTGGCAGAGTTTACACATTATTCCCAGTGGCAGGAAGTTCTGTCCGGGATTAAATTTAAAAATATCGGAAGTGCCAGAAAATACGAGGGCAGTGAGCAGAAGAAAGAGGCTGTCATGTCCGGGCGTGACCGGATGAAGAAACAGGTGGACAAATGGAAAAAAACAATCTTTGCCACACCGTTAGAAATACAGTTGGAGAGACTGAATCAGACTTCTGGGATGGTGCGGATGCTGGTGACGGTGACGCAGGCCTTTGCAAAACGTTTTTATCAGGAAAAACAGCTGAAAAATATGATGGATTTTTCCGACGTGGAGCACAATGCGCTGCGGGTGCTGGTGGACCCTGAGACAAAAGAACTGACGGAGACGGCACTGGAGTATCAGCAGCAGTTCAAAGAAGTTATGATCGATGAGTATCAGGACAGCAACTATGTGCAGGAAACGCTTCTGACAGCTGTTTCCGGCGTGAAATGTGGACGTGAAAATTTGTTTATGGTTGGTGATGTGAAACAGAGTATTTATCGTTTCCGACTGGCCAGACCGGAACTCTTTATGGAAAAATATGAGCGTTTTTCCACGGAGGAGAGCAGCCGGCAGCGCATTGATCTGCATCGAAATTTCCGAAGCCGAAGGGAAGTGGTGGATGCGGTCAATGATATTTTCTATCCATTGATGGCGACAGATCTCGGAAACGTTGGTTATGATGCGGAAGCTGCTTTGTACGCCGGTGCGGAGTATCCAGAATATGAAGATGTGGCATGTTGTAAACCGGAACTTTTACTGGTTCCGGCGGATGGCGGAAGCACAGATCGAAGAGAGCAGGAAGCGTTTGCGGTGGCAGGTCGGATCCGACAGATGGTCGATCAGCAGAAGCTGCCGGGGCTTACTTATAAAGATATTGTGATTTTACTGCGATCCATGTCCGGTTGGGCGGAGACTTATCAGAAAGTGTTTGAACAGGAAGGAATTCCACTGATCGTATCATCCAAAACGGGATATTTTTCAGCGACAGAAGTGCAAACGGTGTTATCATTGCTTCGTGTGCTGGATAATCCATGTCAGGATATCCCACTGGCAGCAGTGATGAAATCCTATTTTGGTAAATTTACTTCCGATGAATTGGCTCAAATCCGGGCAGAATATCCGAACCTGCCATTTTATCAATGTGTGGAGCAGACGCAGCATCTGGCAGAAAAAATCTGTGCATTTCAGGAAATGCTTCAGAAGTTTCGCAGACGCATTCCATATACACCGATCCATAGATTACTGCAGGAAATTTTGGACGAGAGCGGCTACCGCAACTATGTGACAGCGCTTCCGGCCGGAGAGCAGCGTCGGGCCAACCTTGATATGCTGATGGAAAAAGCAGTTGCCTATGAGCAGACGAGTTATCACGGTCTGTTTCACTTTATCCGTTACATTGACCGTCTGATGAAATATGATATTGATTATGGTGAGGCGGAAATTATCAGTGAGCAGGAAAATGCGGTCCGCCTGATGAGTATTCACAAAAGTAAAGGTCTGGAGTTCCCTGTGGTATTTGTCTGCGGAATGGGGAAAAAATTTAATGAACAGGATCTGAACAGCAGCATAATCTTTCACCCGGAATTTGGTATCGGTCTAAAATGGTATGACTGTGAGAAGCGAACTAAGGCGAATACACTGATTCATCAGATTTTTGCCATGGAAGCCAAACGGGAAAATCTGGGGGAGGAACTGCGTGTGCTTTATGTGGCACTGACTCGAGCAAAGGAAAAACTGATCCTTGCGGGAAGCTGCAAACTTCCGGAAAAGGGACAGTTTCCTGGATACGGCAGGGAGGAAAAAGTGCCGTTTTCGACCCGGTATGATGCGAGATGTTACTGGGACTGGGTACTGCCGGTGCTTGGCATGGAAAATGGGGCCTATGACTATACAATCTGGGATGAGGAACAGATGCTTTCTGAACAACAGCGGCAGCTGCATGATGCGGCAGAGCAGCACAGGAATTTGTTGGAAGCACTGCAGGATGTGTCAAAAGAGGAGATGCAGAAGCTGGAAAATCGGTTTGAATGGAAATATGCCTGGCTGGAGGAAGGAAAACATAAACAGAAAGTATCAGTATCCGAACTTAAGCACCGGGCGATAGAAGAACGCAGTGAGTCAGAGAATCAGACACTGAATACAGCGGAACCGTTATTCCCGCAGGAAATTGTTTCCCCATATCTGCCACGGTTTGTGCAGGAAGCCAAGGAAAATGCGGGTGCACTGTATGGAACGATGGTACACCGTTTCCTGGAATGTCTGGATTTTGCAGAACTTCCGGATTTTATGGAAGAGAAACGGGGTTTGTATTTTGTAAAACAGCAGATCGATGCATTTTGTGCACTTGGACGTATGCAGGAAGCCGACGCGAAGCGCTTAAACTGGAAGAAACTGCTTGAATTTTTGCAGAGCGATACCGCAAAACGGATGCGAGATGCAGCAATGAAGGGCACGTTAGAGAGGGAAAAACCATTTGTAATGTTTGTTCCGGCAAATCTGGTCTGGGAGGAGAGTCACCCGGAAGAAGAAGTGCTGATTCAGGGTATCATAGATGTGTTCTGGGAAGAAGCGGACGGTATTGTACTGTTGGATTATAAAACAGACCGAGTGGATCATGCGCAGGAACTGGTGCGCCGATATAAAAAACAGTTAGAGCTTTATGCGGATGCATTGAGCCGATTTGGAGATGGAAAGCCAGTAAAAGAGATTTTGATCTATTCCTTTGCGTTGGCAGAGACGATACAGCTTTCATAAAAAATATGTGCAGTTATTGAATTGGAGAATATGTAGATGAAGATTGTTTTAGCATCAGCCTCCCCGAGACGGCGCGAACTGCTGTCACAGATGGGATTGGAATTTGAAGTATGCCCGTCACAGGGAGAAGAAAAGATTACAGAAGTGCTGCCGGAGCGTGCCGTAATGGAACTGGCGCAGCAGAAAGCAGCGGAGATCGCAGGAAAAACGGAAGGAAATGTGTGTATTCTGGGGGCAGACACCGTGGTTGTTTATGACCAGAAGATTCTCGGAAAGCCAAAAGATGCAGAAGATGCAAAAAGGATGCTCCGCATGCTGCAGGGCAATAAACATCAGGTGTATACCGGGGTCTGCATCTGGAAAAGAGAAAACCGAACAGAAGACGTGCACTGTTTTTTTGAAAAAACAGATGTGGTCTTTTATCCAATGACAGAAGAAGAGATCAATCAGTACGTGTCCACCGGAGAGCCGATGGACAAGGCCGGTTCTTACGGAATTCAGGGCAGGGGAGGTCTGTATGTCCGTGAAATCCACGGTGATTATAACAATGTGGTTGGTTTACCAATTGCACGGTTATATCATGAACTAAAAAACTAGAAGGACTATTTCCGGTTGCGAGAAAGATACAACAATGGTATATTAAAAATAACGGTGTTTTGTCCTGCTAGGATGACAAAGCATCATTTCACATGAAAAAACGAAAATTTTGAAATGGAGAACAGTACCATGGGCGAATACGATAAAGTATGTATTGAAACATTTTTAAAAGACCAGTTAAAACTTTTTCCGGAGAAAGTTGCAGAGACACCGGAAGAAGCAGAAGATTTTCTGGATATGTGCATGGCAGCAGTATGCAAAAATCTCAAAGAAGTACGGGAGTACTTTGACGAGACCGGAGCAGATATTTCCGGCATGAGTAAAGAAGAACTGGAGCAGGCAGACGAAGTGTTTAAACTTCCGGATGGACGTTATCTGGTAGTAGATGCCTAAAAAATGAGGTATGATTATAAGATTCCATTAATAGGAGAATAGTTGATTGAAAAGTAGAAATATGAGAAAAAAAGCAGGTGCACTTGCAGTTGTGCTGGTGTGCAGTACATTTCTTGGTGCTTGCAGCAGTCCACTGGCGGCAATCATTTCCAAGCCGGTATTTAAGGTTGGCAGTGAAAGCTGCAGTCAGGAAGATGCGAAAGCAATTCTGATGAATTATCAGAAAGAGTACAGTAATCTGTACGGCATCGACATGTGGGAGCATGATTACGGACAGGAGCAGAGTCTGGAAGAATATATCAAAAATCTGACGCTTGCTCAGATGGCGCAGGTGTATACGCTGGATGTGATCGCTTCCGAAAAAGAAGTGACATTATCTGAGGATGAACAGAAAAAAGTTTCAGAAGCAGCCAAAACATATCGGGATGGTCTGGATGACACGGAGCGTGAGTACATTGGACTCAGCGAAAAACAGACGGAAAAACTGTTTGAACGTTATGTGCTGGCAGAAAAACTGTATGAGACTTTGAAAACAGAAGTAAATCAGGAAGTCAGTGATGACGAAGCCCGGGTGATGAAGTTAAAACAGATCTATACGACAGATCAGACAAAAGCGCAGACATATCTGGCGCAGCTTCAGGGCGGAACTGATTTTGAGACACTGGCGCAGACCGCCAATGAAGCAGATAGTGTGGACATCAATGTGAACCGCACCACATTTTCTGATGATGTGTCGGAAAAATTATTTGCGCTGACAGATGGCGGCATCACAGATGTGATAGAAATTGACGGTGGCTATTATATTTTTTACTGCAGCAGTGCTTTTGATGCGGAACTGACAGACGCGCACAAAAAAGATGTGCTGGAAAAACGTATGTCTGATGCAGTGACAAATACTTATGCAGAATATATGAATCAGTTGAGCTCCAAGGAAAATCAGGATGTATGGTCAAGTGTGACGGTAGATACTTCGCTGAAGCTTGATAGTGCATCTTTCATGGAAGTATATCAGCAGTATTTTTCTGCAGAACAACAGTAGCAGGACAGGGAAGTTATAAGAATGAAACAATGGAAGAAACTTTTAGCTGTTGCATTGGTTGCAGGGACAGCCATGACCGGTTTTACAGTACCGGCCATGGCGGAACCGACAGCAACTGAAACTACGACAGACAACAGCGGCAGTACAGATACAGATGAGACAGAGACAAAAGTACTGAACGGGGTTTGTAAAGATCTGGTGACCAATACATGGCATTTATATGTAAATGGACAAATTGATAAAACGGCAAATACCGTAGCAAAAAATGAGAACGGCTGGTGGAAGATCACAAACGGTGATGTAGATTTTAAATATACCGGTGTGGCGAAAAATGAAAACGGCTGGTGGCGGATTGTCAATGGAAAAGTAGATTTTACAGCAAATACCGTAGCGAAAAACGAGAATGGCTGGTGGGAAATCGAAGATGGCAAGGTTAATTTTAATTACAACGGAATTGCTGAAAACGAAAACGGCTGGTGGAAGATCGAAGGTGGCAAAGTCAACTTTAACTGCAATGGAATCGTAAAAGTCGGAACAGAATGGCTGAAGATCGAAGGCGGAAAAGTCAATTATAATTACACCGGCGTAGCAAAAAATGAGAACGGCTGGTGGCTGGTGCGCAACGGAAAAGTAGATTTTACTGCAAATACTGTAGCGAAAAATGAAAACGGCTGGTGGCTGGTGCGTGACGGAAAAGTGGATTTCACCGCAAATACCGTAGCAAAAAACGAAAACGGTTGGTGGAAGATCGAAAACGGAAAGGTAAACTTTAATTACAATGGAATCGCCGAGAATGAAAACGGCTGGTGGAAGATTGAAGGCGGAAAAGTCAACTTTAACTGCAACGGAATCGTGAAAGTCGGAACAGAATGGCTGAAGATTGAAGGCGGAAAAGTCAACTATAATTACACTGGCGTGGCGAAAAATGAGAACGGCTGGTGGCTGGTGCGCAACGGAAAAGTGGATTTCACTGCAAATACCGTAGCAAAAAACGAAAATGGCTGGTGGAAGATTGAGGACGGAAAAGTCAGCTTCAATTTTAATGGTGCAGCTGAAAATGAAAACGGTATCTGGTATCTCAGAGGAGGAAAAGTTGATTTCTCCTATAATGGAACAACCGTGTGGAATGGTGTGAAGTGCAAAGTAGTTAATGGTCAGGTTCAGTACGTAAAACCGGATGACACCAGAAAAGATGACAATAAAAATGATTCCAAAAATGACAGCGACAGCAAAGATAACAGTGATGATCAGAAATCAGATTATCTGTGGCCGTTAAACGGATACACAACCTTAAGTTCAAAATTTGGATATCGCGTCTGCCCATATCATGGCTATGAATATCATGGTGGAATTGACATTCCTGCACCGGCGGGAACATCAATTAAGGCATGTGCAGCCGGAACAGTAATCAAAGCAGAATTAAGCAGCAGTTTCGGCAATAACATCGAAATTGATCACGGAAATGGCGTACATACGATGTATTTGCATTGTTCCGCACTGAATGTAAAAGTGGGACAGAAGGTGGCACAGGGTGACGTGATCGGATATGTTGGAATGACCGGAGATGCAACGGGAAATCATTTGGATCTTAGATTCAGAGTGAATGGAACCTATGTTGATCCGTTAACGATGGTGACACCGAAATAATAGAAAATTGAACGCAGAATAAGCATTCCCCCGCTTCAAGTGCGTAGAACACTAAGCGGTGGGTAGGGGGATGCTTATGTCAGGACAACTGAATTACGATAAAGCATGTAAATAGAAACCCTTTATTTTTCATCTAAGCAGGCGTTTTAGCCTGCGTGATGCAAAATAAAGGGCTTCATTAATACTACAATATAAAGTTGTTCTTAAAATTTATTTATCAGCCAGAATCATCATAACCTCATTGCTTCGGTTAATGAATGCTGTCATAGCCTCTGGCGAAAGCGGCTGGTTGGAAAGCATAGCCAGATCATAAAGCTGTTTACAGAACATTGGTACATGTTCGCTATTTTTGTGATCAAGAATGTACTGAACCAGTTTGTTGTTGACATTCAGAACCAATGTCTCATTGCCACCGAACATGGACGGATCCATGCCGTACATATTGTACATCTTCATCATATCCTGCATACGGCGTCCCTCTTCGGAGAGTGTGATCATGGATGAGATAGAAGCGTCTTTTAATTTCTCTACTTTTACATCCAGATTTTCTTTGCCAAGAGCGGTGCGGAATGTCTCTGTCAGAGTATCCAGTGCGGATTTCATATCTTCCTCAGATACTTCTTCTTTCAGTGCATCGGTTACATCAGCATCGATACGCATGAATTTGTAATTCTGATTCCGCTGCTCTAACTGAGTGATGAAGGAAGTATCAATGTTGTGATCAAGGATGACCGCGTTCATGTCAGATTCCTTGAACATACGAATGTACTGTCCCTGCTGGTTCTTATCTGTTACATAGTAGATGGTCTCACGGGTATCTTTCTGTTCCTCCGTATTATCAGCGTTATCATCGGTATTTTCATCTTTTGCTTCCGCTTCTTTTTCTTCTTTCTCTTTTAAAAGTTCCGGAAGCGTCATGTATTTGTCATTGATATCCTTGAAGAGGATGTAGTCGTTCATACGGTCACAGAATTTCTCATCTTTTAAACAGCCGAATTTGATGAACGGGCTGATGTCATCCCAGTATTTTTCATAGCTTTCTTTATCTGTCTTGCACATACCTGTGAGTTTATCAGCCACTTTCTTGGTAATGTACTCAGAAATTTTCTTGACAAATCCATCGTTCTGAAGTGCACTTCTGGATACATTCAGTGGCAGATCCGGGCAGTCAATGACACCTTTTAAGAGCATCAGGAATTCCGGAATGACTTCTTTGATGTTGTCTGCGATAAATACCTGGTTGTTATACAGCTTAATGGTGCCTTCAATGGAATCATACTCGGTATTGATCTTCGGGAAGTAGAGGATACCTTTTAAGTTGAACGGATAATCCATGTTCAGATGAATCCAGAATAATGGCTCTTTGTAATCATGGAATACATTGCGGTAAAATTCTTTGTAGTCCTCATCTGTGCACTCATTTGGATGTTTGGTCCAGAGTGGATGCGGATCGTTAATCGGAACCGGACGTTTTAAAATCTTTAATTTTTCCGTACGCGGAGATACTTCTACGATTTCTTTTTCGCCGTTCTCGTTTTCTTTTTCTTCTGTTTTGGCTTCTTCGATAATCGTCTCAATGACGGTATCTTTGTCTGTTTTCTCTTCCGGAAGAATGGTTTCATATTCCGGTTCTGCAGTTTCATTTACGAGATAAATCTCTGTCGGCATGAAAGAGCAGTATTTTGTCAGTACTTCTCTTGCACGGTATTCGTTGGCAAACTCCAGACAATCCTCATTTAAGAACAAAGTAATCTCAGTACCAACCGTTGTCTTATTACCGTCCTTCATATCAAATTCTGTACCGCCATCACATTCCCAGTGAACCGGTCTAGCACCATCCTGATAGGAAAGAGTATCGATATGAACTTCGTCAGCTACCATGAATGCAGAGTAGAAGCCAAGTCCGAAATGACCGATGATCTGATCGTCGTTGGATTTGTCTTTGTATTTCTCAAGGAAATCAGTTGCTCCGGAAAATGCGATCTGGTTAATATATTCTTCTACTTCATCGGCAGTCATACCAAGACCGTTATCGATAAATTTTAATGTTTTTTCTGTCGGGTTGACACGTACTTCTACTTTTGCCTCGTAATCATCCGGCAGTGTGTATTCGCCCATCATATCAAGTTTTTTCAGTTTTGTGATGGCATCACAGCCGTTGGATACAAGCTCACGATAGAAAATGTCGTGGTCAGAATAGAGCCATTTTTTGATGATCGGAAAAATGTTGTCACTGTTAATGGAAAGACTTCCGTGTTTGTTACTCATACATATCACTCCTGTTTCTTTTTATAAATATTTTTGAAAAATTAACGTTTTTGGTTCAAAAATCCTGATGAAAAGAGGGACTTCTGAAAGCATAAATACACTATAATACTCGAAAAATGAAAAGTCAATAGAAAATTAGCACTCTTTGAAAATGAGTGCTAACAGAGCCCGCTAGCGGGCGATACTTCTTGAACTCGTTTCAAGAAGGGATAAACAAAATGAGCCAGAAAAGTAAATTCGTTTGCGGGCGATACTTCTTGAACTTGCTTGCGGTTTTTGTAAAAAGACGGTATACTCACTACGGGATAAATATAAAAAAAGGGGTGAACAGACATAGCAGGAGAGAGAAATTATCATTTTGACAATATAAAGGCTTTGTTGATTTTTCTGGTAGTATTCGGGCACATGATCAGTACCTTTGCAGATACACCGGAAGTGGATGTTATTTATAAGATCATATTCAGTTTTCATATGCCGGCTTTTATTTTTGTATCCGGTTATTTTGCGAAAGTAGATCCAAAGAAAATTTTATCCAGGATTTTTCCACTGTACATTGTATTTCAGCTGCTTCGTTTTTTGCTGGATTTCATATTGGACAGTATCATGTGGGGACATCCGGTGAAAATCGACATGCAGTTTTTTACACCACGCTGGACGCTGTGGTATTTGATGGCAATGATTATTTACCAGCTTTTGCTGCCGGTATTTGACACGAAAAACAAGCGGCACCGGGTGGCTTATCTGCTTTTATCAATGGTGCGTGGCATTGTGATCGGTTACAATCCGGATACGGAAAACTTTATGGCAATGTCCAGAATTATGAACTTTTTACCGTTTTTTCTTGCCGGATATTATGAAAAAGATGGCGGATTTTTTCTTCATTATGGGAAACAGAGAAATCCGAAAGAGGCAAAAATTGCAACAGCGTTTCTTGCAGTTGGAATTATTGCAGGGTTTATTTTGATCAGCAGAGTGAGTACAAGAAAGTTATTCTGGGGAACAGAAAGCTTTGATGGCGGTGTATATACCTGGTATACACGAATTCTGGCATGGATTATCGCCTTTTTGTGGATCTGGATTCTGATTGTATGGGTGCCGACGAAACGGATTCCGGTGATAGAGACGATTGGAAAAAATACGCTGAGTGTTTATCTGTTACATACGGTCGTAATTTTGATTCTGATGTATACGCCGTTTAATGACTGGATATTTAATAAGATTGGCTGGCAGCTGCTGATTTCAGTGGGACTGACACTGGGACTTTCCTGGAATGGATTTGAACGGTTGCTGCGAAAAATTGCGATTCCGTATTATGGGAATCGGAAGAAGTAAGTTAGGAGCACGAATATGCAATATCGATATGACAAAGAAAAAAATCCAGTTTCCATGCTTGCCTTTGGATGCATGCGTTTTACAAAAGAAAACGGAAAGATCAATCTGGAAAAGGCAGAAGCTGAGATTCTGGAGGCCATGAAGCTCGGGGTCAACTATTTTGATACTGCTTACATTTACAGTGGCAGCGAAGAAGCCATGGGAAAGATTTTTGAAAAAAATCACTGCAGGGAACAGATTTACATTGCAGATAAACTGCCGCATTATCTGATCAAGTCCGCAGCAGGTCTGGAAAAGACGTTTCAGGAGCAGCTGCGCAGATTACGGACGAATTACATTGATTTTTACCTGATGCACATGTTGACCAATCTGGAAACATGGGAAAAATTAAAAGGCCTTGGCATTGAGGACTGGATCGCAAAGAAAAAAGCTTCCGGGGAAATTCACCGAATTGGTTTTTCCTATCATGGAAATACCAAAGATTTCTGTGAACTGGTGGATGCCTACGACTGGGATTTTTGTATGATCCAATACAATTATCTGGATGAAAACAGTCAGGCGGGACGAAAAGGATTACAGTATGCCACGGCAAAGGGGCTTCCGGTGATGATTATGGAACCGCTGCGGGGCGGCAAGCTGGTGAATTTGCTGCCAGAAGAAGCAAAACAGAAGGTAGCAGCGCATCCATCCGGACGCAGTGCAGCAGAATGGGCATTTCGCTGGCTCTGGAATCAGCCGGAAGTCACAACGGTGCTATCCGGCATGAATTCCATTGAGATGGTGCGGGAAAATTGCCGGATCGCATCGGAGACGAAAGCGGGAGCCTTTACAGAGGAAGAGACAGCGTTTGTCAATGAATTAAAGGATGCGATTAATCATAGCATGAAAGTAGGCTGTACCGGCTGCGGTTATTGTATGCCATGTCCGAAAAATGTGGATATCCCGGGCACGTTCAGTTTTTATAATCTGATCTACAGTGAAAATAAAAAGACGGCCCGAAAGGGATATATGCAGTGTACAATTTTTCGGCAGACGCCGACCAGCGCTTCCCAGTGTATTGGTTGTGGCAAATGTGAGCAGCACTGCCCGCAGGGGATTCCTATCCGCAAAGAGTTGAAAAATGCGTCAAAAGAACTGGAAAATGTGACGTATAAGCTGGCGGGGAAGGCAATACGGCTGTTGAAGTTGTGGTAATTAAACAAGAAAAAATTGTCCATATCAGAAGATACGGGCAGTTATTCTGCAGTGACAGATTGACGCACCTAATTTTGAATGATACTATAACAACATCAAATGAAAGATACTGTTTGTCTATATAAGTAGTGGACAAGAAGATGGAGTATTTGCAGATGAATTGTACATTTATGCATCAGAATCTGCCAGTGGCAGAACTGGAATTAGATGATGCCAGCGGATTTATCAGAAAAATAAATAAGGTATATCAACCGGAGCATTTACCAGTGGGAGTTTCTGTGAAAAAAGGTGTAGTGGATCGAGCGGCATTTAACCATTGGTGGGCAGACCGTTCGATTCCGGCGAGTCGATCAGGTGTCAGGGAAGCGTTGGAAACATTGGAGCTTGCAGATACCAAAATGCTTCTGGTGCGGTGTTTTGGATTGAGTTTGTCTGATCAGTATTGGATAAAACCGGAAAATACAATGCTGACATGGGAACAGGTAAACTTTTTTGACAATGATTTTTCGGATGATATGGGTGATGTATTGTTTGGAAGTCCGAAAAAGGAACCGGATTTTGATTTCAGTTCTCCAGATAATACATCCGATGGCTGCTTAAAAAAGCGTTGGAAGATTATCAATGGAAAGCGCTGCCTGATAAAAGGCGGAAGCAATCCGTTCCGACAGCAGCCATTTAATGAGGTGATTGCGTCTGAAGTGATGCAGAGACTTGGGGTAAATCATATTCCATACGAGGTAATCTGGAGTGAAGGTGTTCCGTATAGTATCTGCGAGGAGTTTATCACAAAAGATACAGAGCTTGTCAGTGCATGGCGTCTGATGCAGACACAGAAAAAAGACAACAGTACATCGGTGTATCAGCATTTTGTAAATTGCTGTGAAGGTACAGGGATTGATGTGGTATCTGATTTGGATCACATGATTGTTGTCGATTATCTGATTGCAAATGAAGACCGTCATTTGAATAATTTTGGGCTGATTCGAAATGCAAAAACGTTGGAGTGGATTGGCAGCGCACCGATTTTTGACAGTGGTTCTTCTCTTGGATATGACAAGATGGCAGGAGAAATCCGTGCAGAGCGCGGTATTGTCTGCAAACCGTTTAAACGACATCATGAGGAACAGCTAAAGCTGGTAACCTCATATGATTGGATCCCATTTGAAAACCTGATGGATGTGAAAGAAATGATATGTGAAGTTTTATCAGATGAACAGGCGCAGGAATTTATGGATGAACGACGTATAATGGCGATTGCTGATTCGGTGGAGAATCGTATTCAAAAACTGAAGGAAGTGGCTGCTGATGTTTCCGGAAAAACAGTAAATATAAATACACAGAATTCTACACAGGATGATGTGGAAAAGAATATAGCAGAAGATTATACAGGAAAGAATAAAAAAGCATAACATAATGTCATATAGAAAATGTCCGTGTCAAAAGATGCGGATATTTTTTTGTATTCTGTTTTGAAATTCATTGACTGCCAGTCAATGAAACGATATAATAAGTACAGTAAAGCAATCACAAGCGAGGAAATCACTATGAACAACCGCCAACTGGCAGCTTTGGAAACAAAACAAAAACTGATGAAGGCAGCGCAAAAACTAATCTGTGAAAAAGGATTAACTGACACTTCGGTGGAACAGATCACAGAAACTGCCGGTGTTTCCAAGGGTACTTTTTATACGTATTTTAAGAAAAAAGAAGATGTTGTATTAGCGCTTAGTCGAGGCATGTTCGGGGAAATTTTGGAACAGGCAAAGTCATTGGAGGGTACATTTCTGGAAAAACTGGAATTTTACATGGTGAATTTTTCCGGTTATATCGAGCAGGGAAGCGTGCAGATGGCGCAGGAATGGGTGAAAAATGTGGTAAATCCCAATCTGGTGACCGATTCTTTTGACAAAAATAAGCTGCATGCGGATCTGAAAGACATGCAGGAATTATTTCTCTATGGCATAGAACATGGATTGCTGAAAAAAGATTTTTCGGTGGAAGATTTTTCTAAAATGCTGGTGGATGCTCTGTATGGTGAAATGCTTTGCTGGTGTATGAGCGACGGTGCGTACAGTTTTCGGGAACGCACCCAGGAATACTGCAAAAATTATCTGATAAAATTGTTACAACCATATCTGATATAAATGATGTTTGAAGTTCATGCAAAAAATGGTGTTTGCTGTATGATTTATAGCTAGGCAGATATGTTTGTTATAGATGAAAGAGAAGCTTTGTGTATAAAAGAAGGATTGTAGGAGGAAACGAGAACATGAGTTATTTAGGTGAAGACATTCGAAAACTTGGATTTGGCCTGATGCGTCTGCCACAGACCGACGGTGTCATTGATGTGGAGCAGACCAAAGAGATGGTAGACCTGTTTATGGATGCAGGATTTACTTATTTTGATACCGCATGGGCGTATGCTGGTTCCGAGGATGCAATTCGTCAGGCTTTGGTAGAGCGCTATCCGCGTGAAAGCTACCAGCTTGCGACAAAAAATGCGGCATGGATCAACTGCAAGACAAAAGAAGAAGCATATGCACAGTTTGACACCTCTTTAAAACAGACTGGTGCAGGCTATTTTGATTTTTATCTGCTGCACAATCTGGGTGAGGCAAGAACCGAATATTTTGACAAATTTGATATGTGGAACTGGGTAGCAGAGAAAAAGGCAGCAGGCCTGATCAAACACGTAGGATTTTCCTTCCATTCCACACCGGAAGAACTGGAAGCAATTTTAAAAGAACATCCTGAAATGGAATTTGTACAGCTTCAGATTAATTATGCAGACTGGGAGAACCCGGCCATTCAGTCAAGAGGCTGCAATGAAGTAGCAAGAAAATATGGCAAACCGGTCATCATCATGGAGCCTGTAAAAGGCGGCATGCTGGCAACTCCGCCGGAATCCGTAGTAAAAGTATTAAAAGATGCAGAGCCGGAGTCATCCGTTGCATCCTGGGCTGTTCGTTTTGCAGCAAACCTGGAAGGCGTAATCACCGTATTATCCGGTATGAGCAACGTAGAGCAGATGCAAGATAACCTGTCCTACATGAAAGATTTTAAAGGACTGAATGATGCACAGATGCAGACGTTAAAACAGGCACAGGAAGAACTGAACAAGATTCCGCTGATTCCGTGTACAACCTGTAACTACTGTGCAAAAGTCTGTCCGATGCAGATTGGTATTTCCGGTTCCTTCACGGCAATGAATTATCTGACATTGTACGGCGATAAAGACATGGCGTTACATCAGGAAAACTGGCTGGTAGGTGGTCACGGACTGAAACGTGCAAACGAGTGCGTAAAATGTGGAAAATGCGAGGAAGCATGTCCACAGCATATTCAGATTCGTGCAGAACTGGAGCGCGTAAGCGAAAATCTGCTGAAATAATTAAATAATAAATATAATTTTATGAAGGCGCACCCGGTGATTTTGTCTTGTCTGCTAATAATCGCATGCCAAGAAAAAATCACCAGGCGCGCCATTTACGTACTTGAACGCAGAATAAGCATTCTCCCGTTTCAAGTGTGTAGAGCACTAAGCGGTAGGCAGTAAGGGGCTATATCACTGTGTAAATAGAAATCGAGAAATCCTTCTGCGACAAGCGATTCAGTAAGCGACTGAGTTTCACAAGGTTTTGCGCGAACGGGAACCGACCAGCTTTTATCGAAGGTGGGAGTGAGCGCGATGAAACCGCAGTGAAATGAGGGGAGCGAACGGCTAGCGGTCGTAGAAGGATTTCTCGATTTCATTTCAAATATTAAATTTTAGCCACAAAAGAAATTTTTCTAAGCGTTCAATTTTTTCAAGTTTTTCTGTGCCGTAGACAGCATCAGTTTAATACGGTTCAACTGATTTACCTCACTGGCACCCGGATCAAAGTCGATAGCCACGATATTGGACATCGGATACTGATGTCGCAGCTCTTTGATAACACCCTTACCTACGATATGGTTCGGCAGGCAGGCAAACGGCTGACAGCATACAATGTTGTTGACACCAGAGTTGATCAGCTCCACCATCTCACCGGTCAGGAACCATCCCTCACCGGTCTGGTTACCGTGAGATACGATGGATTCTGCATTTTTTGCAGTTTCGTAAATATTTGCCGGCGGTGTGAAATGCTTACTTTCTTCCAGTGCTTTATGCGCAACTCCACGCAGTTTTTCAATCGCCCAGATACCAAGATTTGATTTTGTCTTAGTGGATTTCTTAAATCCAAGGACGTCTGTCTTGAAGTTGTTATTGTAGAAGCAGTAGAGGAAGAAGTCCAGCAGATCCGGGATGACTGCCTCAGCACCTTCGGACTCCAGCAGATCAGCAAGGTAGTTATTTGCCATCGGCATGAATTTAACCAGAATCTCTCCTACGATACCTACCTTCGGTTTCTGAATATCAAGTCTTGGAAGTACATCAAAATCATGCACCATCTCACGACAGTACTGTTTATACTTTTTATGACTGACGAGCTTATCAGTAGATACAAAGTCTGTAATTTTCTGTACCCATTTCTTGTGCAGTTCATTTGTGGAACCCGGAACTGCTTCATACGGTCTGGTAGCGTAAATACAGCGCATCAGGATATCACCGAATACGAGACAATACATACCTTTCTGGATCAGAGAAGCATTCAGTTTGAATCCTGGGTTGGATTCCAGACTGCTTAAGTTCAGTGAAATAACCGGAATCTGCGGATATCCTGCTTTTTCCAGTGCACGACGGATGAATCCGACATAGTTGGATGCACGGCAGCCACCACCGGTCTGTGACATGATGATGGCCAGATGGTCTACATCATATTTGCCGGAAGTTACCGCATCCATGAACATACCAACGGTGATCAGGGACGGATAGCAGGCGTCGTTGTTTACATATTTTAATCCTGCATCGACAGCAGCTTTGTTGTCATTTCCGAGAACGACCAGATTATAGCCGGAAGCCTTAAATGCAGGCTCTAACAGCTCAAAATGGATCGGGGCCATCTGCGGAGCCAGGATCGTATACGTCTTTCTCATTTCCTCTGTAAAGACGGCACGCTGATAGCTGGATGGAACAATCTTACGCTCTTTCGGATTTTTCTCTCTGGTGCGGATGGCAGCGATGAGAGAACGGATACGGATACGAGCAGCACCAAGGTTATTTACCTCATCGATCTTCAGGCAGGTGTAAATTTTGCCGGAATGAGTCAGAATATCGCTGACCTGATCGGTGGTAACAGCATCCAGTCCACAGCCAAAGGAGTTCAGCTGAATCATATCCAAAAAGTCAGTTGTCTTTACATAGTTTGCAGCTGCATACAGTCTGGAGTGGTACATCCATTGGTCAAGTACGATCAGCGGGCGCTCTACCTGATGCAGATGAGAGATGGAATCCTCGGTCAGAACTGCAAATCCATAGGATGTGATCAGTTCCGGAATACCGTGGTTGATCTCCGGGTCAATATGATATGGACGGCCGGCAAGGACGATACCACGGCGGTTGTTATCTTTTAACCACTGAATTGTTTCTTCGCCTTTTTTGCGCATATCATTGCGGGCATTGGCAAGTTCCTGCCATGCAGCGTGTACGGCAGCTTTTACTTCAGAAGCCGGAATATCAAAATCTTCTTTCATGACTTCTTCGAGACGCTTTGTTAAAGTTTCTTCATCTGCGAAGGACATAAATGGGTTGTAGAATTTTACTTTTCCGGATGTAATGTCATCTACGTTGTTTTTGATATTTTCTGCATAAGAAGTAACAATCGGGCAGTTGTAGTTATTGCCTGCATCCGGGAACTCTTTACGTTCATACGGAATACATGGGTAAAAGATGGAGTTGATGCCTTCTTTGATCAGCCATGTAATATGTCCGTGCGCAAGTTTTGCCGGATAACACTCAGACTCACTCGGGATGGATTCGATACCAAGCTCGTAAATCTTTCTGGTGGAAGCCGGAGAAAGTACGAGACGGAATTTCAGTGCCTTGAAAAATGTTGCCCAGAACGGATAGTTTTCGTAAATGTTCAGGACTCTTGGCATACCGAGCGTTCCGCGGGTTGCTTCTTCCTCACTCAGAGGTTCATAGTCAAAGATACGATGCAGCTTATATTCAAACAGGTTTGGAATCTGTTCTTTATTTTTCTCTTTGCCAATACCTTTCTCACATCTGTTTCCGGTAATGTACTGACGGTTTCCGGAGAATTTATTGATGGTCAGCAGGCAGTTATTGGTACATCCACCACAGCGGGCCAGTTTTGTCTCAAATTTCAGATCGTTGATCTGCTCGATGGAGAGCATAGTTGTCTCTTTGCCTTCATAACGGTCACGGGCAATCAGTGCAGCACCGAAAGCACCCATAATACCGGCGATGTCCGGACGGATTGCTTTGCATCCGGAAATGGTCTCAAAGCTTCGCAGGACAGCATCGTTGTAGAACGTACCACCCTGAACAACAATGTTCTGACCAAGTTCTGTCGGATCGGACAGCTTGATTACTTTAAATAATGCATTTTTGATAACAGAGTAAGCCAGACCTGCGGAAATATCAGCAACAGATGCGCCTTCTTTCTGCGCCTGTTTTACTTTGGAGTTCATAAATACGGTACAACGTGTTCCAAGGTCGATCGGATTTTTTGCAAATAATGCTTCTTTTGCGAAATCCTGTACAGAATAGTTCAGAGATTTTGCAAAAGTCTCAATAAAGGAACCACATCCGGAGGAACATGCTTCATTTAATTGAACGCTGTCAACGGTGTTATTTTTAATTTTGATACATTTCATATCCTGACCACCGATGTCAAGGATACAGTCAACTTTCGGGTCAAAGAAGGCTGCAGCGGTGTAGTGCGCAACAGTCTCTACTTCACCTTCATCCAGCATCAGGGCTGCTTTTACCAGAGCCTCGCCATAACCGGTAGAGCAGGAAGATACGATGTGAGCATCGGCCGGAAGCTGTTCGTAGATCTCTTTGATGGCAATAATGGAAGTAGCCAGTGGACTTCCGTTGTTGCTGCTGTAGAAGGAGTAGAGTAACGTACCATCTTCTGCAACCAGAGCGACTTTTGTTGTAGTGGAACCGGCATCGATACCGAGGTAGCAGTTGCCACTGTATGTAGAAATATCACCTTTTTTTACACATGCGCCATTGTGGCGAGCAGTAAATTCATCGTAAGCGGCCTGATCTGCAAACAGCGGATCCATACGTTCTACTTCAAATTCCATGTGGATCTCACCCTTTAATTTGCCAAGAAGATCTTCTAAAGATACCTGGTTTTCTTCCTTGTAATTTAAAGCAGAACCGATAGCTGCAAAAAGGTGGGAGTTTTCCGGAACAATGGTATGCTCCTCATCCAGTTTCAATGTGCGGATAAATGCTTCTTTCAGTTCGGATAAGAAATGAAGTGGACCGCCAAGGAAAGCTACATGACCACGGATCGGTTTACCACAGGCAAGACCACTGATGGTCTGGTTTACAACTGCCTGGAAAATAGAAGCAGACAGGTCTTCACGGGTTGCACCTTCGTTGATCAACGGCTGGATATCTGTTTTTGCAAATACACCGCAGCGGGCAGCAATCGGGTAGATTGCTTTATAATTTTTCGCATATTCGTTCAGACCGCTGGCATCTGTCTGGATCAGGGAAGCCATCTGGTCAATAAAGGAACCGGTACCACCGGCACAGATACCGTTCATTCGCTGCTCGACATTGCCGCCTTCAAAATAAATGATTTTGGCATCCTCACCACCAAGCTCGATAGCTACGTCTGTCTGTGGAGCTGCGTCCTGCAGAGCGGTAGATACAGCGATGACCTCCTGTACGAAAGGTACACCGAGGTGTTTTGCCAGTGTCAGACCACCGGAACCGGTAATCATAGGACTAAGCTGGATCTGTCCAAGTTTTTCATATGCTTTATGAAGCAGATCAGTAAGCGTTTCGCGGATATTTGCGAAATGACGCTCATAATCGGAAAAAACTAACGTATTCTGATCATCCAAAATTGCAATCTTTACCGTAGTTGATCCGATATCAATTCCAAGTTTGTGTAATTTAAAATTATCCATTTTACCACCTATATATGTTGATTGATTGTCTGAAATCGTTGATTTTCAGTAAAAACGGATTTCAGAAGTTTCATATTATATGTATAACGCCTGCCTAATTACAAGCGAAATTCATTATACGACAGGAAATAGCAAAATACAATCTTTTTATAATATTTTAACAAATGGAGAAGGATTCCTATTTAAAGTCCGAAACCAATAAAATAAGCGTTGCGATTTTAAGAAAAACGCATATCCTAAAAGAAAAAGGAAATCGTTATGAATCCTTATTTTGAATCCGAATGTGGAGAATCTCGTATGATGCACAGCTGTCCGGGGCTGATTCATGTGGTAAAAGAGGGGGATACTTTATATAAAATTTCGCAGTATCATCATGTGAGTGTGACAGATATATTACTGGCAAACCCGTATGTGAACGTATATAATCTGCAGATCGGAGACGAATTGTGCATTCCGGTTGGAAAAAAGATCATGCAGGCTGAATCATAAGTAGTAGATATGCATGGTAGCAAGGTGTTCGATTTACCGGTCAGAGTGTGACGATATCTGTATTGTCTGTATGTTTCAAGAAGAAACAATGGGATGACGAAAATGGCTGTGGCAAGTGGATCGGACACCAAAATTTCAAAGTTTGCCAAGTTGACAAAGTGATAGCCGCTCTATATAATCATAAGATAGCCATCTTTTTCTCGCAAATATTTGTATGGAACGCTTGCGAAAGGCAAATGAATCAGCGGGAAAAGTGCTAAAAATAAAACGAAAGTAGGAAACAGAATGCATTTTTTGAATAAAATGGAACGCAAGTTTGGCAGATTTGCCATTCAGGGACTGATGAAATACATCATTCTTTTCTATGTGGCAGGATATCTGATTGAATTTCTGGCCCCGCAGGCATACAGCTTCCTGACATTGGAGCCGTTTTTGATCTTCCATTATGGACAGGTCTGGAGACTGGTGTCATGGGTACTGATTCCACCACCAACCGGCAACTTTATTTTTGCCATTATTATGATTATACTGTATTATCAGCTTGGTACCGCACTGGAGCGTACCTGGGGAGCTTTCCGATTTAATTTATATATTTTCGGCGGTATGATTTTTACCGTGATTGGCGCATTGTTCCTGTTTGTGATCTACGGCGTGAATACACCGATTTCCATGGGATCCAGCTTCAGCACCTATTACATTAACATGACAATTTTCCTCGCATTTGCGATGTGTTACCCGGACATGCGGATCATGCTTTATTTTATCATTCCGATTAAAATGAAGTGGATGGCAGGCATTTATGCGGCACTGATTATTTATGAAATGATCATCTCCAGCTGGGGAGGCAGAGTGGCCATTATTGCCTCTGTCCTGAATTTCCTGATTTTCTTCTTTATGACACGCAATTACCGCAGTGTTTCACCAAAGGAAATCCACAGGAAACGAACGTATCACCGTCAGGTGCAGCAACCGAAAGGTGTCACACGCCACAAATGTGCGATTTGTGGACGGACAGAACTGGATGATCCGAATCTGGAGTTCCGTTTCTGTTCCAAATGCAATGGAAATTATGAATATTGTCAGGATCATCTGTTTACCCATGAACATGTAAAATAACAGGATTTCTGTTAATTAAAGTTAAAGGTTAAAATGTTGAATGTGATCATATTTTAGCTTTAATGGCACTTTTATGGGAACTATAACAGCAAGATCCTTACTTAAAATACAGGAGAGAGAGGTTTGATTATGGAAAATGAAACAATTTCCAGAAATTTTATTGAGCAGATTATTGACAAGGATATAGAGGAGGGCAGATGTGAGACTGTATGTACCCGTTTTCCACCGGAACCGAACGGATATCTTCACATTGGACATGCAAAATCCATTCTTTTAAATTATGGACTTGCTCAGGAATATCATGGAAAATTCAACATGCGTTTTGATGATACCAATCCGACAAAAGAAAAAGTTGAATTTGTTGAGTCTATCAAGGCAGATATTGAGTGGCTTGGTGCAGACTGGGAGGACAGACTGTTCTTCGCATCCGATTATTTTGAACAGATGTATGAAGCGGCTGTAAAACTCATCAAAAAAGGAAAAGCTTTCGTCTGCGATCTGTCTGCAGAGGAAATCCGTGAATACCGCGGAACACTGACAGAGCCGGGGAAAAACAGCCCATATCGTGACAGAAGCGTAGAAGAAAACCTGGAATTATTTGAAAATATGAAAAATGGCATGTATCAGGATGGCGAGAAAGTTCTGCGTGCAAAAATCGACATGGCTTCCCCGAACATCAACATGCGTGACCCGGTCATCTATCGTGTGGCTCATATGACACATCATCGTACCGGCGATAAATGGTGCATCTACCCGATGTATGATTTTGCGCATCCGATCGAAGATGCGATCGAAGGTGTTACTCATTCTATCTGTACGCTGGAATTTGAGGATCACCGTCCTCTGTATGACTGGGTAGTAAGAGAACTTGAGTATCCGCATCCACCAAAACAGATCGAGTTTGCAAAACTGTATCTGACTAATGTGGTAACCGGAAAACGTTACATCAAGAAATTGGTAGAAGACGGCATTGTAGACGGATGGGATGATCCGCGTCTGGTTTCTATTGCAGCACTGAGAAGAAGAGGCTTTACACCGTCCTCCATCAAAAAATTCGTAGAGCTGTGTGGTATTTCCAAGAGCAACAGTTCCGTGGATTATGCAATGCTTGAGTATTGTATCCGTGAAGATCTGAAATTAAAAGCATCCCGTGCCATGGCAGTACTGGATCCAATCAAACTGGTGATTGATAACTATCCGGAAGGAGAGACCGAGGAACTGGAAGTAGACAACAACATGGAAAACCCGGAACTTGGCAAACGTGTGGTTCCGTTTGGACGTGAGGTTTATATCGAGCGTGAGGATTTCATGGAAGAGCCTCCGAAAAAATACCGTCGTCTGTTCCCAGGCAATGAAGTACGTCTGATGAACGCATATTTTGTAACCTGTACCGGATTTGAGAAAGACGAAGATGGAAAAGTGACCGTAGTACATTGTACTTATGATCCGGAGAGCCGCGGAGGAAATAGCCCGGATGGAAGAAAAGTACGTGGAACGATCCACTGGGTATCCGCAGCAGATGCAGTAAAAGCACAGGTTCGTCTGTATGAGAATATCATCGACGAGGAGAAAGGTGTATACAATGAGGACGGAAGTCTGAACCTGAACCCGAATTCTCTTACTGTACTGGAAAACTGCTATGTGGAGCCATCCTTACTGAAAGCAGAAAAATATGACAGCTTCCAGTTTGTAAGAAATGGTTTCTTCTGCGTAGATGCAAAAGATTCCACACCGGAGCATCCGGTATTCAACCGTATCGTATCCTTAAAGAGCTCATACAAACTGCCGACACAGGCTTAGGAGAAAATGAAAGAATTAGCGATCACGCTTGATACAGAAAAAAAACAACCTTTATATGAACAAATTTACGAAGCCCTGCGGGAAGCAATCTTGCAGGGCCGTATTTTACAGGGGGAAAAACTGCCTTCTACCCGGTTTGAGGCGGATTATCTGCAGGTGAGCCGCAGTACAGTGGAGCTTGCCTATGATCAGCTGGTTTCTGAGGGCTATATACATGCAGAACCATATCGCGGTTATTTTGCCTGCGATGTACGGGAACTGTATGATCTGACGGATATTCGAACTGGTGATGCAAAGACATTTGCAATGGAAGAAGCAGAGACTGTTCATTCGGATTGGAAAAAAAGTGATGTCCTGCGGAAAGCGGAAAAGACTTCTTATCAGATTGATTTTTCGTTAAATGAACTTTCCATGGAAAACTTTCCATATAGCGGTCTTAGTAAAATCATGAAAAATCTGTTGTTGGATCAGGGGGAACAGATTATGAGCAGTGGAAGTGCTTTTGGAGAAAATAATCTGAAAGAAACAATCTGTGACTATCTGTATCATGCACGAAATGTACGGTGTACCCCGGAGCAGATCATTATCGGTGCCGGAAATGAATATTTGCAGCTGATGTTGATCCAGATGCTGGGAGTGTCGCATTGTGTGGCCATGGAGTCGCCGACTTATCTGCGTGCTTACCGCACCTTTAAAAATGCAGGGCTTTCTGTGCGGGAAGTGGCATTGGATGAGTCAGGAATGCGTGTGGATCTTTTAAGAAAAACAAAGGCCAGCATCGCTTATGTAATGCCATCCCATCAGTTCCCATTGGGAATTGTTATGCCGATGAAACGCAGACTGGAGCTGTTAAACTGGGCGGTGGAAGAACCGGAACGCTATATTATCGAAGATGATTACGACAGTGAGTTTCGATATAAGGGAAAACCGATTCCGGCTTTGCAGGGAATTGACCGTTCCGGCCGTGTGATTTACCTTGGTACGTTTTCGAAAAGCATTGCTTCGTCAATCCGTGTCAGCTACATGGTGCTTCCGGAACAATTGCTGGAACGTTATCGGGTGTGTTGCGGATTTTATGCATGCACTGTGCCAAATCTGATGCAGCAGGCCATTTGCCAGTTTATGAAAGAAGGATATTTTGAAAAAAATCTGAATCGTATGCGGGCAATTTATAAGAGTAAGCATGACTTTATGCTTGCAGAATTGAAAAAATATTCCTGGGTGCGGGATATTATGGGAGAAAACTCCGGCCTGCATCTTCTGGTAGAGGTAGATACAAAACTTTCCGAACAGCAAGTGATCGAAGCATGCGCAAAACAGCAGATTCGTGTGTATGGACTGTCAGAGTATTATATCAGTCAGAATCCAAAGCGCGAATATCCGATTTTGCTTCTGGGGTATGGTGGACTGACAGAGGAACAGATTGCGGATGGATTACATATGATCGATGCAATTTTAGCGGAAATGGTATGTCAGACTTTGTGAAAATACTGACTGTGAGTTGGAGTAAAAAATGAATAAGTAAAGGAAAAGCAGTTCTTATGTGGAATGATATAGGAGCTGTTTTTTTTGCGCTTAAATTGAGAAAATTAAAAAACTGCTCATAGTACATAAAGAATACAAATTGATTTTATATAATGAAAACAAGAAAGGAAGGTATGAAACAAATTTTGTCGGCAAATTTGGGGGTGAGACGTTATGATGCGAAACATACGGATAGAAGTACAGAAAATTTTGCATCTGCCATACTTACTGTTAGGGGTGGTAGGAATCATTGCTTTGTGCCTGACTGCAACGGGAGACATGAACGCTGGCGGCAGTCAGATATCTATTTTTTCACTGATGATAAGGCCAGAAGTTACTAACACTCCGCATACTGCATTTGAATTGTGGCGGGCAGGTATCGGAGGCTGGCTGCTTGTATTTGCACCAATGCTTCTGACAGTGGGATATATGATCTCATTGTCCGGGGAGAGGCAGAATGGTCAGATCCGATTTGCACTGATGCGATCCGGAAAATTGCGATATTGCATTTCCAAGGTTTGCGGTGGAGCGTTGGCAGGTGGAATTATTTTCCTGATCGGTTATGCGGTGTTCGGGTTACTTATGGTGATTCGTTTCCCGGCGTTAAGTACACTGCCAGTGGAAGAACAGGAAATGTATCTGATGGGAAGTTCACTTGTGGCGGAAGTTGTGAAACGCTTGATCGGTGCATTCCTTTATGGAATAACGGGCAGCCTGTTTGGAATTGGTGTGGCAATTGTATTCCGGGACAAGTATATGCTGATCTGTCTGCCGTTTATGATCAATTATATTTATCAGCAGGTGCTTGGAAAAATGTCGACAGATTGTGTGCTGGCGGAAAAATATGAAAAAGCTACATGGATCGATGCTATGAGACCGGAGTCGATTATGAATATATCGGGAAGTGTAACCTGGCTGATTCCATTTGTGGTGATGTTGGTAATTTATATATTATTGATCGGTGTGTTTTATCTCAGTATGAAGTTAAGCACAGTTCAGTGATGGTATATTTGTAAAAATACAATGTGATTTGAGGTGAATTTATTTTGGGTATAAATAGTTTCAAGCGAGGATGAACAGGAATTAGTAAACGCAAAATAATAAAATGATTTGGGGAGGAGCAAAAACGATGATCGAGGTTAAAAATATTTCTCTGACTTTGAATAAAAGACAGATTTTAAACAACGTTTCACTGACCTTAAAAGAAGGCAACATTTACGGTCTGGTAGGAAATAACGGCAGTGGAAAAACAATGCTGATGAAATGCATGTGTGGTTTTATCAGACCAACGGAAGGAACCGTGGAATCTAATGGAAAAGTGATCGGGCGAGATGTGGATTATTTGCCGGATGCGGGTGTGATCATTGAAACGCCTGGATTTATCCCCTATTACAGCGGATTTCAGAATCTGAAGGTACTTGCCGGAATCAAAAATAAGATTTCTGCAAAGGAAATCCGGGAAGCAATTCTCACGGTCGGTCTGGATCCGGATCTGAAACTTCCGGTAAAAAAATACAGTTTGGGAATGCGGCAGAGGCTGGGACTGGCGCAGGCGATCATGGAAAATCCGTCGGTATTGATTCTGGACGAGCCGATGAATGGACTGGATAAAAACGGGGTGGAAGAAATTCGAAAGCTGCTTCTATCCATGAAAGATGAGCGCAAGATCATTGTCATTGCCAGTCACAATGCAGAAGATATTCGTGTGCTTTGTGATGAAGTGCATGAGATGGAACGGGGGGAATTACTATGACAGAAAAAGGTACGATCAAACAGACATTATTAGGCGGACTGACGGTAGGATTACTTCTTTTATTATTTGTATTAAGTGGATGTGGAAATACGAAAAGTCAGCAGGAAGACAAGAACCAGCAGTCACAGAGCGCAGAGGCAGAGACGAAAAAAATAAATTTTTCTGAGGAAAAGTACCTGGAAAAAATCGTAGACAACAGAATTGATATAACAGAATATCCAAATCACTATGAGCAGGAAATACAGGAGATTCAGAACTTGTCTTATCCGAACATTTATTTTACAGAGGATTGTACGTTTGATCCGTTTCCGGAAGAACTTTCGAGATTATCTGTATTTTACACGACAGCACATGGAATGTCTGTGCAGGAAGGGGTTGAGACATTAGAAAACTGGCTGGTAAGTATCGGAAAACAGGATGATATTGATCTGGAAAAAGAAGTACGTGTCGAGGGAGATGAAAAAGATGAAAGCAAAGAGTATCCAGAATGTTATCCTCTTTTGTCAGATACTGATATTGAAACGTTGGAAGATGCAGGTTTACTTCTGGATACGAATCAGTGCTACGCTACAGTTGATGCAGAGGGTTTTTTTATGATGAGTGATGGAAAAATCAGTGCGTATCTGGGAGAAAACCCGAAACCAATCAACGATATCTATATAAAAGATGATCTTAAACTGCTTCGGTCAGGAAGCCTGGAGGAGTTAAAAGAAGAAGTGTATCCTCTCATTTCCGGAGACTATAAGGTTGGGGAAAGTGCCAAGCAGGTAAAAGAATATTTTGAAAAAGGAACACCATTTCCGATGGCAGAAGGAGTAAAAATTGATATTCCAGACGTAAGTATATATCGGTTGGATGCGGATACCTGCATGTATACTTTTAATGTTAGAAAATGGTATGAAAATATGCCTTACCTGTATCTGCAGGATACCGATTTTGCAAATTCTTATGAAGGCTATGAAATTATGGAGTCGATGAAATATGTCAACGTAGTTGATGATACAGGCGTATCTACATTTAATAAAGGACCGTCAGAGTCTGACGTGGTTCACACGTTGTATCAGGATACACAGATGGTTGGAGTGGAACAGGCGCTGGATATTGCAAGCAAAAAACTGGCATCCTTTTTGAAACTGGAGGTGCAGGAAGTAAAAATTGGTTATGCAAGTTATAGGAGACTTGATGAAAAGACGGCAGTTTATTATCCGTTCTGGAAATTCAGCGGGATAAATACCGTAAAAAATCAGGTGTTGAATGTCTATGTCGATATGATTTCAGGGGCAGTATATTATACGTTCGATAATGCGTAAATAACGGACTAGATTATGATAAAAATAAAAGCCGTAAATAGAAAAAATCTATTGGACTGTTTGAAAAATAAAGTTTTATCAATAATATAGCAGCAAGATGGATAATTTCTTACGGGGTGTAAGGGATATTAATCATAAATACATTGTAGTAGGAAGAATGAGACAGGGGGGGATTGAGGTGAAAAATGGTGAAGCAGGAAAAAACGCGGGAAATATAAACGCAATATTTCACATCAGCAGGGTAGAATTTCAGCGCTGGATGCGCAGCAGCCGTCTGATCATTCTTGGCGTGATGCTGGTGTTTATACATATGCAGATTATTGTGACGTTACAGGATTGTGCGGTTCGTATGGGGGAGCCGGTAACGATATTGGAAGCATTTGTGGCATTGGGGAATTCCGGAGCAATCGTGTTGATTTTGCCGGCGCTCTTTTTGGTGATGTTATCTGATTTTCCACAAAAAGGCGGCATTGATTTTCTGTATCAAATGCGTTGTTCCAAGAAAACGTGGATTTTGGGACAGATTTTATTTGCACTGGAAGCGGTGGTATTTCTGGTAGTTTTTCTACTTGTATCCTCCTGCATTATGATGAGTGGAAAAGGTGTCTGGCAGATGCGGTTCAGTGAAGCGGTAACTTATTATTCCAGTACTTTTCCGGAACGGACAGGAGATTATATTTTGCAGTTACTTCCGGAAAATCTGTATCAGCAGATGATGTTTTCTACCGCAGTGCTACATACAATATTGATGCTGTTTCTCTATTTCTTTCTGCTGGCAATGATTTTACTCTTTGCGGCATTGTGTAACCGAAAGTTTGTGGGAGTTCTGGTGGATGGAATACTGATCGTGCTTGGAACAGTAAGCTGCTCAGCAAATGCAACATGGATGTGGTTGTTTCCGATGGCAAATGCAATTCCCTGGCTTCATTATGAAAAATATCTGAGTGCGCAGGTGTTTCCAATCTGGGGATCCTATCTGTATCTGGCAGGAAGCTGTGTGGGACTGATCGTGGGATGTATGTTTGCGGAAAAGAAATATCAGGCGGGAAGGTAAGGAAAATCCTCTTTCTGATAAAAGCAGGGGAAAGAATTAGTTTAGGAAAAATACTGGTTTGATGGTGAGAACTTTATAAATTACAAGAACAATATTATGCGAAAAACGAATGGAAATAAAGGAAGAAGAAAAGGGGGCGGTGTTATGAGATATAAAAAACATTTACTTGGGGGTATGATGCTTGGAACAATGATTGCGGTAACTGTATTATCAGGTTGTGAATCTGGAAAAACTGAAAAAGTGGAAAAAACAGAGACGGTTTCACAGGACAATTTAGTAACATTAAAGGAAGCGTGCAAGCAGGCGGAAAATTTTGAATCAGAATATAAAAATCTGGACTTTTCGGAAGCACAGATAAAAATCCCGGATGTGCAGCAGGTTTATGAGATGGAGTTTCCAATATCGACAGATTCTTTTGATCGTCAGGTGGAAAAGTTTGAGGAAAATATTCGGTTGTATGAAGGACTGGATGATTCGGTGGATCTGAAGCAGCATATGACACTGATGTACTGGGATGTGGCACAGAATGACCGGCTTATTATCCCAATTTTGGAAGCAACAGATGAACAGAAGGAGCAGGTGCAATATTTGGGCTATAACGATGGAACCTGCTCCGAACTGGTGATTTTTTCCACCTTTATGCTGGAACTGGGAGATTATTCCGTGCCAACAGCACTGACTGGAGAGGAAGAGGATTATTCAAACAGACCTTATGGTTATCGGGGGATGAACCTGGGACATTCTGTTCAGAAATATGATCTGTCAAAAGATGATATCACCGGGATCAGCTATCCATTATCTGATGGGGAGCTTGCATTGACGGATGCGGTGCAGTTTGTGGAACAGCATATGAAAGAGGATTACTATTTTGTTGGTTCGGAATATCTGGATTATCATGTGTTACAGATTGATGTGCGGCAGCTGTCGGATGGGATTTATTATTATGAATTTGATATGGGAACTTCCTATGAGGGACTTGCCTTGAATTATGATGATGCGACGGAGGAGACGAAAGAAGGCGAAAGTGATGATGATGTGCTGAAACCGGAGGCTTTTGGAACGAATCATTTTGTGTCGATGTTTCAGAAAGACAGGCTTGGATTTATCTGGAGCTGCTGTCAGAATTTCGAGTCTGTAAGTGTGAAGGAAGCATATGAGAAAATTTTACCGTTGCAGGATGTCTGTGAACTGCTGAGCAAATATGTCTCAGCGGATAAAGTATTTCACATTAGTTCTGTAGAGTTGGAATATCAGACAAAGTTTCAGTATGAGAATGAGAAAAAAAGACAATTGGGATATGTGCAGTCAGTTCAGTGCCGGCCAAGTTATCATTTTTCCATCAAAAATACGGAACTTTCGGAATTTAGCAGACTTTATTTTGATGTGGATGCAATAACCGGAGAAATAACAACAATGGGATTTTAAGTGGGGAAAACAGGATGAGGACAGTTTGGCAGATGATAAAACTTAAAGTTATAAATAATCGAAAACTGTGGATTTGCTGTCTGTGTATTGTAGCAATGGCGTTATTGTGTTTCTTGAGTCCGTTTCCGAGTGGTGATCCGGATGTAAAAGAGACTGTGCTGAAAGTATGGCTTAGTACTGACCGTGCACAGTTACTGCAAATGGATGAAATGGCAAGTATTTATTCTGTGGCAGCCGGATTTCGAAACATGGAGTGGTTTATTGTGCTGCTACCACTTGTGGCGGTGGTTCCGGGCATTTTTGAGTTTTCGGAAGTATGGTTTGGCGGCAATTTTTATCTGACTGCATTGCGGGGAACGAAGAAGCAGTTTGCACGAAATTGGCTGCTGGAAAGTGCATGGAAAGCATTTTTATGTGTTGGATGTGGAATCGGGCTTTATATTGTGCTGATTGCCGTTAAATTTTTACCGTTGGATGCGTATGTCAATGATGTAAGCGAAAGTATGATCGCCATGGTATATGGAGACACTTTGCTTCAGAGAAGTGGCTGGCTGCTGCTTGCAATCGTGCATACGGGACTGCTGGCTGCAGTTTTAGCGATAACAGCATTGGTTTTGACGGTGTTGTGGGGAGAAAGTTTTTTTGCAATCAGCAGTCTGGTATTATTGGAATATTTCAGTAAAAAAATGGCATCCGGTTATGTAGGAGTGGTATATGAACGGTACGAAGCGGGTGGACTGCCTGTACCACTTAATGTGCGGCTGGTAGAGTTCCTTTTTCCATCAAATCATTTATTTTATGATCGTTCATTTCAGTATGAGTTTGGAGTTTCTTATTGGGGATATGCAATATTCATCAGTTTGTGGATAGGTGGAATTGCCTTGTTGTTTTACTGGCAGGTGAGGAGAAGAAATGCGTAAGATACGTGAAATTGTCTGGATTGCAGGTATGGAATATCGCAAGTGGTTCAGTCTGAAAAAGATGTTGATCTTATTGTTTTCCATTCTGTTTCTGGGAGAATATATTTTTTCGGATATGGCACGGGTGGCAGAGGAAACAGGGCTTACGATCAATATATTGGAGCCGATGGATCTGGTGTTGTCCTTTCAGTTTTATATGCTAGTGATACCGTTGATCTTTATTGTGCTGTTGTCTGGTTTTCCGGATAAAAGCGGGGGAAATATTTTTATTATGATGCGTGCAACGCGCAGAATCTGGCTGGCAGGGCAGTTTCTGTTTGGACTGCTGGCGGGAGTTACCTGTATGGGAGCCTTCTTTGCGGCAAGTTTTCTGTGGATTGGGCGTGGTGCTGTCTGGCAGAATCAGTGGAGCGAATTTATGACAGACATTTATGAATGTTTCCCGGAAATCTATGGACAAAATGACCGGTTGTTTTTGGAATCCGGAACGATGAGTCATGGTACGCCGATGCGCGTAATGGTGATGGGTGTGCTGCTGATGCTGGCATATTTACTGGTGATGCTTCAGATTTTGTGTCTGTTTCGGCTACTGGAACGGAGAAAACTGGGATTACTGATTGCCATGGGAATTACAGTGGTGGGCGCTACGGCAGTTTCTTATATAAAATTATTGAAATGGATTTTTCCGCTTACGCATGCTATTTTTGGAGAACATTTTGACAAATTTTATGCACAGCCGTTGGTTCCGTTATGGGTTTCGGCATTGTATTTTACAGTATTAAATGGTGGATTGCTATTTGCAAATTTGTATTTGGTAAAGCGGTGTCAGATTGCAGATGAGGTATAAAGATTGAACATACTGAGTATACAAAAAATAGAAATCCCCTGCCGATAGGAGCGGGGGATTTCTGTTTCTAGTTATTTGTCAGTAGTTTCTGCTTTCTCTGCCTCAGCAGAAGCATCCGGTTCTTTCAATCTGGTCACATCCGCAAAAAACGCATTGAGTTCTTCTTCGGTATCAAAAGTAGCCAGATACATCTGATTTCCCATAGCATCTGCCAATGCATCCGGCATACGTTCTACCATCTGGAGTTGATCCGTGTATTTTTCGATAATATCATCCGGTGTCATAGCAAAATCCTTGCCATCGCGCAGTCCTGCAAAAGCGCAGAAATGATGAGCACCGACCGGTTTCTGTGTGGAATCATAGGCAATCATGTCCGCCCAGATTTTGTATACATCGGTTTCACGGGCAAAATTGATCATATCCGGAGTGAAGCCTCCGGAAGGACGCATGTTGACTTCCAGTGCCATCAGATCTCCTTTTTTGCCGAGTCCTTCATGGTCGGAAAGCAGGCGGAAAAATTCAAAATGCACGAACCGGCTGCGCACACCAAAGCTTTTTACGGTTTCTCTGCCGAGATGGCGGGTGTCATCGGCCAGATCTTTTACAATGTAGAAAAGCGCGTTGTCGGCGTTATTTACAATGTCCATAATAGACATCGGTGTGACATTCCCTGCCTCAAAAATCGGATTACCATGAGAGTCGATGATCGCATCATAGGAGTTGATCTCTGCATTGATAAATTCTTCCATAATATAAATGGTATCATCCCATTTGTTGGCAAAGAAATTGCCAAGTTCTTCATCGGAAGAAATTTTGAACGTATGGGAAGCACCGACACCGTTATCCGGTTTTGTGACAACCGGGTATCCCACTTCACGAATGAAATTCAGACAGCCCTCATAGTTGTCTACCATGTGGTAGCGGGCCACCGGAATGCCGACACGCTGATAATATTCTTTCATGCGGGATTTGTATTTGATGCGTGGCATGTCTTCGTTATGAAAACTGCTCGGAATATTGAAATCTGTACGCAGACGGGCATCCTGCTCAAGCCAGTATTCATTGTTGGATTCCAGCCAGTCAATGCGGCCGTAATGCCAGATAAAGTAGCCGACAGCACCATAGACCTCGTCATAGTTTTCCAAGCTGTCTACTTTATAATATTCCTGCAGGCTTTCCTGAAGTTCCGGGCGCAGGTCGTCATAAGGACAGTCGCCGATGCCCAGGACATTCATACCGTTTTCTTTTAATTCATGGCAGAAGTGCCAGTAATTCTCCGGAAAATTCGGAGAAATAAAAATCACATTTTTCATAGTTCTTCACTCTCTATCTGTTGTATTCTTATTCATTTATTATTTGTAGCAAAAGTTACAAAATTCTATCTGATAAAATATCATTAGCAAGTGCAAATCGGTATCCTGAAAATATAAATTCAGAAAATGCTGAAAATCCATCATTTACACCGGATCATAGAGCAAATGCGGTACAAAATAAGTTACCTGCTTATACCACCAGTCCCAGTCATGCGCACAGTCGTATCCCCAGAAATCAACCCATGCCGGAATCTGCTTTTGCTGTAGGATATCCCGAAGCTGATAAGTGCTGGCAGGTTCTTCCCATGCTCCCTGACCGACACAGATGATTGCTTTGCGGTGGCGGTACAATTCCATGTAAGGGTGATCCGCCGGTAAATTTTGCAGATAGTGAACGGGTGAGTTCATATAGACCAGATCATCCATGTAAGAACCAAATCCATAGGAGGCATCATAAATACCGCTTAATGCAAGCAGACCGTGAAAAAGATCCGGGCGGCGGAAATACAGATTTGCCGTGTGGGTAGCACCAAGACTGCATCCAAAAGCAATGATTCCTTTTTCAGTATAATCGGACTGATATTCCTTCATTTTTGCATGGATAAAAGGAACCATCTCATCGGTGAGATAGCGGAACCAGTCTTCATGGCGGCAGATGCGCCAGCGCGGATTGCCATTTGTGTTGGACCAGGTTTCTGTATCAATGGTATCCACCGTAAAAATAGTGACCTCTCCAGAGTCGATCCATGGTGCCCAGACATCCGTCATATGGAAGTTCTCAAAGTCGAAAAAACGTCCGTCCTGACAGGGGATAAACAGGATTGGCTGTCCGCCGTGACCGTACAATTTGCATTCCATATCCCGGCCAAGTGCTGGACTATAATTTTTGAAATATTGTATGTTCATATGGAAAAGTCCTCCTGTGTTACTTCTATATAATATGATAGGAAAGATAGTTACAGATTATACATCAGTGTATTCATAAAAAAAGGAATCTGTCTTTCCCAGCTTGCCTCACAATGTTCGCCGTTCGGTACGATGCGGCAGTCAAGATAAATATTTTTTTGCAGAAGCAGATTAGCTGCCTGTTCAAAAACCTGATCCATTTTTCGATGTTGTTTCATTTCAAGGCTTCCATAATCCATGTATAAAATGCTTCCCGGAAGTGGGTGGGAACGCCGGATCATCTGCATGGAGTCGTTTGGTGCAATCCACAGGGATGGGGAGAGCGCCGCTGCGCGGGAAAAAAACTGATTGTAGTGCAGAAGTGCGTAAATACTCATCAGTCCTCCCATGGAACTTCCTGCGATAAAGGTATGCTCCCGATCCGGAAGTGTCCGGTAATGTGTATCAATGTATGGTTTGAAAGTGCGGGTCAGCCAGTCCATGGTGATCTTGCCCTTACCGGTTATTTTTCCTCCCTTTGGTAAAGTAAAGTCATAAGGGGAATATTCCTGCAGCCGTCCGTGATCCGGGCTGTGGTTACATTCAATGCCTACGATGATCAGCGGAGTATTGGTGTATTCCATATATTCTTTTAATCCCCAGGATTTTCCGTAGGTAGCGTGACTGTCAAAAAAGAGGTTATGACCGTCAAACATGTACAATACCGGAAACCGACGGTTCGTGTTATGTGTGTATGCCTCTGGCAGACAGATGTATGCACTTCGCACCTCATCTCCGGTAAGTTCCGGAATGGTGATATCCCATTTTTCTATCATAAAAACCTCCATGTCAATTTTGAAATTGAGTAATAATTCAGAGCCATCTCGATTAACCGAACTTTAGCGAGGGCTGCTTCTTGAATATTATTCAAGAAGATTCATCAGATATTGCTCTGAATGATTGCAATTTATCATAGCACAGTGACAAAGAATTGGCAAGAAAGTACAGACCGTCATTGCAAAAGAAAACTAGAGATGTTATGATGAGAATGCTTTGTGTCTGTCGAAAGACAGCATGTAAAAAAGAAAATAAGAGGTATGAAAATGAAATCAAAAGAGAATGCAACGATCGGAAATATTTACCGGTTGAATGGGCGTGTACCGTTGCTGAAAGCCATTCCGTTTGGCCTGCAGCATGTGCTTGCAATGTTTGTATCGAATCTGACACCGATCACCATGATCGGTCTGGCTTCCGGTCTGAGTGGAAAAGAACTGGCGGTTTTGTTACAGAATGCTATGTTTGTTGCGGGTATTGCGACATTGATCCAGTTGTACCCGGTCTGGAAAGTCGGTGCAAAACTTCCAATCGTTATGGGGGTAAGTTTTACCTTTGTGACAATCTTGAGTTACGTGGGTGGCACCTATGGATATCCGACGATGATCGGTGCCGTTTTGGTTGGTGGTGTCTGCGAAGGTGTCCTGGGTCTGTTTGCAAAATACTGGAAGCGGTTTATCACACCGGTGGTTTCGGCGTCCGTAGTTACTGCCATCGGATACTCCCTGTTTACTGTAGGTGCCCGTTCTTTCGGCGGTGGTTATACTGATGATTTCGGATCTGTACAGAACCTTGTGCTTGGTCTGGTGACATTGGCTGTCTGTCTGATTTTTAATGCTGTGGCAAAAGGTTATTTAAAGCAGCTGTCCGTATTGGTCGGACTGATTGTAGGTTATATCATCGCATTATGTATGGGACAGGTAGATTTGTCCGGCATGTTAGATGGTGGTCTGATCTCACTGCCACATCTGCTTCCATATCGCCCGGAATTTAATCTGAGTGCGATCATTTCGGTTGCCATTATTTTTATGGTATCTGCAGCAGAGACGATTGGCGATTCCACTGCACTTGTTTCCGGTGGCCTTGGCCGTGAGATTACAGAAAAAGAGATTTCCGGTGCTTTGGCCTGTGATGGTTTCGCAAGCTCTATTTCCGGATTATTTGGATGTCCGCCGGTTACTTCTTTCAGTCAGAACGTTGGTCTGGTCAATATGACAAAAGTGGTCAACCGCTTTACGATTATGACAGGTGCTGTCTTTATGATCCTTGCAGGTCTGTTCCCGCCGATCGGTAACTTCTTTGCAAGTCTGCCACAGTCCGTACTGGGCGGATGTACCATTATGATGTTTGGTACGATCATGATCAGTGGTATCCAGATGCTGGCAAAAACTGGATTTTCTCAGAGAAACGTAACCATTGCAGCATTATCACTTGCTATCGGCATCGGGTTTACATCCACCAGTGAAGTGGAAATCTGGAATATTTTTCCACAGATCGTCAAAGATGTATTTTCTGCAAACTGCGTGGCAGTTGTATTTGTAGTAGCAATTATTCTCAGCCTGATTTTGCCGAAGAATATGGAGATTGAAAAAATCAGCGAGTAACGAGTGACCGGAATGCATCTTGGATTCCAACAGTAAGATGTACATCTGCACTTGTGAATTGTCTGAAAAAAGGTAAGGGAAAAAATATGACAACGTTTTTGTTTGATATGGATGGAACTCTATTTGATACGGAAAAATATTATAACCGTGCCTGGAAACAGGCAATCTCCGATGCGGGATACGAACTGCCGGAGGAGGAAGTATTAAAACTTCGCAGTCTGGGGCGGCCATTTGCATTGGAACAGTTTCAACGCTGGTTTGGACCGGAGGTAGATTACTGGGCAATCCGGGAGTATCGCAAGGAACGGATGAAGGAATTTTTATCTGGAGAGATTCCGCTGAAACCGGCGGTTCCGGAGACTTTACAGCTTTTAAAAGAGCAGGGATATCGTCTTGCGGTTGTGACAGCGACCGGACCGGAACAGGCAGAGCATAACCTGTGTACTGGCGGAATCCGGAAGTACTTTGATGCGGTGATCTGTGCAACCATGGTGGAGCGGGGCAAACCGGCACCGGATGTTTATACATATGCCTGCCATACACTTGGTGTGACACCAGAGGAATGTTATGCCGTAGAAGATTCGCCAAACGGAGTCCGTTCTGCACATGATGCGGGCTGCCGTGTCATCATGATACCGGATCTGACGCAACCAGATAAAGAAACAGGGCAGTTACTGTATCGGAAGCTGGACACTTTTGGGGCACTTATAAATATTCCTGTTGAATAAAAAAATATGGAAAAAGTGTAAAAAAATGGTTCCACAAAGGGGTCTCTGCCCTTGACAAAGAAAATAGATGTTGCTAGAATGTGCAGTAACGTAGAAAGGTGGTTTTCACATGAGAAAACAGGTGTTATCTCTGTTAGTTGAGAATACTTCCGGTGTTTTAAGCCATATTTCCGGACTGTTCAGCCGACGTGGATATAATATTGACAGTTTTTCCGCAGGCGTGACAGCAGATCCGAGATTTACCAGAATTACAGTAGTTTCCAGTGGAGATGAACAGATTCTGGAACAGATTGAGAAACAGCTGGCGAAACTGGAAGATGTAATTGACATTAAAAAACTTCAGGATGGAGAGTCCGTATGCCGTGAACTGATCCTTGTAAAGATAAAGATCAATGATACACAGCGTCAGGCAGTACTTTCTGTTGCTAATATTTTCCGGGCAAAGATCGTGGATGTCTCGAATGATTCCATGGTGATTGAATTGACCGGTGGCCAAAGTAAGCTTGATGCTTTTTTGGATTTGTTGAGAGGATATGACATTCTTGAACTGGCTCGTACCGGAATTACCGGACTTAGCAGAGGTTCTTTGGATGTTACTATTATAGATTAAATAATCATTTGCAAATGGAGGATAAGACAATGGCAAACGCAAAGATTTATTACCAGGAAGATTGTAACCTTTCTCTTTTAGAGGGTAAAACAATCGCAGTGATTGGCTATGGCAGCCAGGGACATGCACATGCATTAAATGCAAAGGAGTCCGGATGTAATGTCATCATCGGTCTTTACAAAGGCAGCAAATCCTGGGCAAAAGCAGAAGCACAGGGCTTCGAAGTATATACAGCAGCAGAAGCTGCAAAAAAAGCTGATATCATCATGATCCTGATCAATGATGAACTTCAGGCAGATATGTATAAAAAAGACATTGAGCCGAACCTTGAGGCAGGTAATATGCTGATGTTCGCTCATGGTTTCAATATTCATTTCGGATGCATCAAACCACCAGCAGATGTTGATGTAACAATGATCGCTCCGAAAGGACCGGGTCATACAGTAAGAAGCGAGTATCAGGCAGGCAAAGGTGTACCGTGTCTGGTAGCTGTAGAGCAGGATGCTACAGGAAAAGCTATGGATCTTGCACTTGCTTACTCACTGGCTATCGGTGGAGCAAGAGCTGGTGTTCTTGAGACAACATTCCGTACAGAGACAGAGACAGACCTCTTCGGTGAGCAGGCAGTACTTTGCGGTGGTGTTTGTGCATTAATGCAGGCTGGTTTCGAGACTCTGGTTGAGGCTGGATATGATCCGAGAAACGCTTACTTCGAGTGTATCCACGAGATGAAACTGATCGTAGACTTAATCTACCAGTCAGGTTTCGCTGGAATGAGATATTCTATCTCCAACACAGCTGAGTACGGCGATTACATTACAGGACCGAAGATTGTTACAGAAGATACAAAGAAAGCAATGAAGAAAATCCTTTCCGATATTCAGGATGGTACATTTGCAAAAGAGTTCTTACTGGATATGTCTCCTGCAGGACGTCAGGTTCACTTCAAAGCTATGCGTAAGTTAGCAGCAGAGCATCAGTCTGAGGCTGTTGGTGCTGAAATTCGTAAACTTTACAGCTGGAATGGCGAGGATAAACTGATCAACAACTAATCAGAAATAAAAGACGGGGGTTGCGTAAAGCAGCCCTCTTTTTTTAACCAATGCATAGCAGCTATTTGGTTATGAGCAAGTAGCGTAAGCGGATTGCGAATATCCGCTTGACTCTTGTATTCTGAAAATGTGTATGATAGAATATTGTTCAATGAGTTAAATTACTACAGTAAAGTGATAAATCATATTTTACTGTGAAACATAAGGAGGAACATACAATGGGAATGACTATGACACAGAAAATTCTTGCTGCCCATGCGGGACTTGATTCTGTAACAGCCGGTCAGTTAATTGAAGCAAAACTGGACGTTGTTATGGCTAATGATATTACAGGCCCGATGGCGCTGCCGATTTTTCGACAGATGGCAGACAAAGTATTTGATAAGGATAAAGTAGTACTCGTACCGGATCATTTTACGCCGAATAAGGATATCAAATCCGCGATCAACTCCAGATCTATTCAGGATTTTGCAAAAGAGCAGGGACTGAAATGGTATCTGGTACAAGGAAAATGTGGTGTAGAGCATGCAATTTTACCGGAGTATGGAATCGTTGTAGCCGGTGAATGTATCATCGGTGCAGATTCTCATACCTGTACATATGGTGCACTTGGTGCATTTTCCACCGGTGTAGGAACTACTGATATCGCAACAGGTATGGCAACCGGAGAACTCTGGTTCAAGGTTCCGTCCGCGATTAAATTCGTACTGACTGGAAAACCGGGTCCGTATGTCAGCGGAAAAGACGTTATTATCCACATCATCGGCAAGATCGGTGTAGATGGTGCATTATACAAATCCATGGAGTTTGTCGGCGATGGTATCGCAAACCTGACCATGGATGACCGTTTCACTATGGCAAACATGGCAATTGAAGCAGGTGCTAAAAACGGTATCTTTATCGTAGATGATCAGACCAGAGCTTACATGGACGCTCATTCGGATAAACAGTATACCGCTTATGAGCCGGATGAAGATGCACAGTATGATCAGGTCGTTGAGATTGATCTGTCTGAAGTCCGTCCAACCGTTGCATTTCCACATCTTCCGGGCAATGCAAAGACAATTGATGAAGTAGAGGCTATGGAGCCGATCAAGATCGATCAGGTAGTGATCGGATCATGTACAAACGGACGTATTTCCGATATGAGAAAGGCGGCAGCAATCTTAAAAGGACATACCGTTCATCCGGATGTACGTGTTATGGTTGTTCCTGCTACACAGGAAGTATACAAAGAATGTATCAAAGAAGGTCTTGTTGATATCTTTATCGATGCAGGCTGTGCATTTAATACACCAAGCTGCGGACCATGTATGGGCGGTCATATGGGTGTTATGGCTCCGGGTGAGAAATGTGTATCTACCACAAACCGTAACTTTGTCGGAAGAATGGGTGATGTAGAATCCCTGATCTATCTGGCTTCCCCGGAAGTGGCAGCAGCAAGTGCGATTGCAGGTTATATCGCAAATCCTGAGAAAGTAGGTGACAAATAATGAAAGCAGCAAAAGGACATGTATTTAAATATGGTGACAACGTAGATACAGACGTAATCATCCCGGCAAGATATCTGAATTCATTTGACGCTCAGGAACTGGCAACCCACGCAATGGTTGACATCGATCCGACTTTTACACAGCGTGTACAGCCGGGTGATATCATCGTGGCAAGAAAGAATTTTGGATGCGGTTCTTCCAGAGAACATGCACCGTTATGTTTAAAGACCGCAGGTGTAAGCTGCATTATCGCAGAGACATTTGCACGTATTTTTTATCGTAATTCCATCAATATCGGACTTCCGATCATTGAGTGCCCGGAAGCATCTCGTGAGATCGAGGAAGGCGATGAGGTAGAAATCGATTTCGACAGCGGTAAAATCTATGACCGTACAAAAGGAACCGAGTATCAGGGACAGGCTTTTCCACCATTTATGCAGAAAATCATTGACAGTGAAGGCCTGGTAAATTATATTAACAGCAAACGAAAATAATTGTGATCTGTCAGGTGTTTTCCAGAACAATAGCTTCTGCGTATGATCAGGAGAAAATTGTGGAAATACCGGATGAAAATTTTATGTGAGAGTAGAAAAAGCGAGACAGCAGACAGAAAGGAAGAAATTATGGCAATTTTATATGCAAATACCAGAGATGCATCAGAGAAAGTAACTGCCTCCCAGGCAATTTTAAACGGACTGGCAAAGCATGGAGGATTGTATGTGCCGACAGAGATTCCGAAATTGGACATTCCGGTGGAGGAACTGGCAAAAATGAGTTATCAGGAGACTGCATATGCAGTTATGAGCAGATTTTTAACAGATTTTACAGAGGAAGAACTGAAAAACTGTATCAATCGTGCGTATGATTCCAAATTTGATACACCGGAGATCGCACCGTTAGTAGAAGCAGACGGCGCTTATTATCTGGAACTGTTCCACGGTGCAACCATTGCATTCAAAGATATGGCATTATCTATTCTTCCGCACCTGCTGATCACAGCAGCCCGCAAAAATGAGGTAAAAGAGGATATCGTTATTCTGACCGCTACTTCCGGAGATACCGGAAAGGCAGCGCTGGCAGGTTTTGCAGATGTAGAAGGAACCAAGATCATTGTATTTTATCCGAAAAACGGTGTCAGCCCGATCCAGGAAAAACAGATGGTGACCCAGAAAGGTGATAATACATTCGTTGTAGGAATCCACGGAAACTTTGATCAGGCGCAGACTGGTGTAAAACAGATGTTTTCTGATCCGGAGATGAAAGAAGAACTGCTTCAGGCTGGATACCGTTTCTCCTCCGCAAACTCCATCAATATCGGACGTCTGGTTCCGCAGATCGTTTACTATGTATATGCATATGCAAAAATGTATGCAAACGGCAGAATCGCTGAGGGTGAGCCGATTAATGTAGTAGTTCCGACCGGAAACTTTGGTAATATTTTAGCAGCATTTTATGCAAAAAATATGGGACTTCCGATTGCAAAACTAATCTGCGCATCCAATGAGAACAAAGTATTATACGATTTCTTCCGCACCGGAGAATATGACAAAAACCGTGAATTTATCCTGACTTCTTCACCGTCTATGGACATTCTGATCTCCAGCAACTTAGAACGTCTGATCTACCGCATTGCCGGTGAGAGCGCAGATGAGAATGCAAAACTGATGGCAGCATTATCCAAAGATGGAAAATATGTCATCACAGACGAGATGAAGGCGCAGTTAGAGAACTTCTACGGCAATTACACAACGGAGCAAGAGACAGCAGAAGTAATCTCTTCATTATATGAGAAGACAGGTTATGTCATTGATACACATACTGCAGTAGCAGCCGGTGTATACGGAAAATATAAAGCAGAGACAAAGGATGAGACAAAAACGGTCATCGCTTCTACTGCAAGCCCGTTCAAATTTACAAGAAGTGTTATGGATGCCATTGACGAAAAATATGATTCCATGACAGATTTTGAACTGGTGGATGAACTCTCCAAGATCGCAAACGTAAAAGTTCCGCAGGCAATCGAGGATATCCGCAGTGCAGAAGTACTTCATAAAACTGTATGCGAAGTGGATGAGATGCCAAAGGTAGTCAAAGAGTTTCTTAAGATTGGAGAATAATACAGCATGGTAGCAGCAGCTATGGGGAATACAGGAATTATGACCGTATTTGATTTTATTCTGATCGTGTATGGCATTTATTCCATTACGACTGCACGGAAAATGAGACAGGATCATCAGGTGCCGCAGTGGCTGGTATCACAGCAGGACCTGGTGCGTATCCGTCAGCCGAAAGAATTTTGTGAACTGATGGCACCGAAGACAATGATTTTCGGATTTATCTGCGCCGGTTATGGGTTATACGAACTGGCGGTGGAGGCATTTCTGAAAACACAGATTGCAAAAGCCATTGGAATTGCAGTGTTTGTGGTAGGGATTGTATGGTTTCTGACACAATTAAGTAAGGCGAAGAAAAAATATATGTAATGATTCGGAAACAGGGTGATTTTCTTTTTATATGCAATTTGCATTTGGCAAATGAACATATTATGGAAAATCGCCTTTGTCTCTGAATAGTTACATATTTTTTCATTTGATGTGCTATTGATAATTTTAAACGCGTAAGTGTGTGATAGCACACTTTCTTGAGAGAATACAGGGGAAGCTATGTATCGATTATTATTACTGGATGATGAAGAAATTGTAACAAGGGGAATTCAGAAAGTCTTTGACCTGGAAAAATCCGGTTTTCAGGTGGTAGGCGTGTTTCAGAATCCACAAAAAGCGCTGGAGGTATTGCCGGAATTGCAGCCGGATCTGATGATTACGGATATCAAAATGCCGCAGATGAATGGACTGGATTTTGCTACAAAAGCAAAGAAACTGCTGCCGGAAAGTGAGATTGTCATTTTGTCCGGATACGGAGATTTTGCTTTTGCCCAGAGTGCAGTGAAAATCGGTATCAGTGATTATCTGTTAAAGCCGATTAAAAAAGATGATTTTCAGCAGATGCTGGATGCAATGCATGCAAAACTGGCGGAAAAGAAATCTCAGAAGCAGCAGGCGGATGATATGGCATTGCTTTTGCAAAATAGCTACACGGAATTGAAAAATCGCTTTTTCTTATCTCTGGTAGAAGACAATATCTTTGATGAAAAACTGTATCATACGTTGCAGAAACATCACGCAATGGATGTGTTTGATACGGATTTTATGCTGATCAAGGTAGATTTTGATCAGGCCTATCTGCAGGGAGATTACATGTCGGAGATCGGTAAATTGATTCAGGATAGTGAAGAAAAATTTTCAGATTTCGGTTTGGTGGAAGATTTTCTGTCGGATGAGAGTTTATATTTTTATGTATACCATATTGAAGCGACAGATTATAAGATGATCCGTCAGGAGGCCAGACGGCTTGCTGAGGAGAAACGCCGACAGGGAATCCAGCTGGTGTGCGGTATCAGCCATATGCATCATGGAATCCGGGAATTGTTTCAGGCAAGAAATGACTGCATTCGCCGGATTTTTATGCAGAGAGCAAACATTGATGAGTATTCTGAGGCAAACCCGATCAAGACGGATGAGATCAATATCCATATGCCATATGAGGAAATTGAGATACTGTTTCATATGATCACCACTGGAGAGATGAACGGATTGTCGGCGGTTTTACATAAGATTTACGAACTGCCGCAGGATAAGATACCGATTCTGCTACTGGATTACAGTTGCAGTGTCACATTTCTGATCTTGCTGCGTGTTTATCAGCTGCAGTTTAAATTCAATCTGGATCAACACATTGTTTCACAGAGGGAACTGGATTTGCGTGTGTTAAAGCTGGAATATCCGTCTATGGAAATTCAGAGAAATCTGGTGGAACAGAAGCTTCTGACTGTGGCAGAACAGATCGCGGCCCAGGAGGTGGCAGCACCGTCCAAGATGATTCGCGCAGCTTTGGATTATATCAATGAACATTTCCATGAGAATATTTCGTTGCTGGATGTGGCAGAAAATATCAATATCAGCAAAAATTATCTGTGTGATATTTTTAAAAAAGAACTGGGTGTGACTTTTATCAACTATGTAACAAATCTCAGAATTGAGAAAGCAAAAGAGTATCTGACCAGTACGGATATGAAAATGTATGAAGTATCCAGCGCTGTCGGTTATAACGACTACGCATATTTTTCACAGATTTTCAAGAAACATACCGGAAAGACACTCTCCAGTTATCGAAAGAAAAATTAACCCCCAGTTGGAGTTTCACTTAACATTATACACCACTGGTGCGAACCGGCAGGAGGATGGTACAAACCGTCTGACTGTCGGTTTTTGTGTAGGTAAGACCATAATCAGTGCCGCAGATCAGCTTAATCCTGCGGTTGATATTCTGAACACCGTAGCCTTCGTTTTCAAAATTCAGCAATGTCTGGTCATTTGGATCAAAGGCAAGGAGCCGCTGCATTTTCATCAGGTTAATGTTTGTGCCGTCATTGAGGATGATGATACGTGTGTAATCATCGATGGAAATAGAAATTTCCAGTCGCCCACCACGTTCTAACTGACCGATACCGTGTTTTAGGGCGTTTTCGATGATCGGCTGCAGGATAAACCGCGGAATAAAAATAGAAGGAAGCGGTTCCGGTAGGTCAAAGTCATAGGTGAGCCGGTCTTCATAACGGAATTTTTGCAGAACCAGATAGCTTTGGATATAGCGGATTTCCTGATTCAGTTCCGTAAAAGGACTGTTGTTTTTCATCAGACTCAGACGGAAAGTGTCAGAAAGAGCCGTGATCATCTCGCTGATCTCATCCTGGCCATTTGTCAGGGCAATCCAGTTAATTGAATCTAACGTATTATATAAAAAATGTGGGTTGATCTGGCTTTGCAGCAGAGCAAGTTCAGCATCTTTTTTTTCGATGTTTTTTACATAATTTTCCTGGATCAGCGTATTCAGACGCTCTTCTAATTGCTCATAGGAACGGTACATCTGACCAATTTCATCTGTACGGGCTTTGTAGATGGAAATCTGATGCTCGTCAATGGTTTTGTCATCATATCCGTGGTAGGTGTCCATCAGTTTTGACAGACTGATGACCGGACGGGCCATATTGTTGGCACTATAGCGGGACATCAGAAACAGGATCAGGATGATTACGGCAATCATCAGTATCAGTTCGCCCATAAGTACGGAGGCATTGTGGTTGACTTCACTGTATGGTGTGATCATGCAAAGTTTCCAGCGGTTGTGGTTCAGACCGCTGCAGGTAACGACGTAATTTTCATTTTCCCAAGAAATGATCTCGCTTTCGTCCGGAACCAGATGTTCCTGTAAAATGCCAGAGTAATCTTTCATGCTGACATTGGAAATAATAATGTTATTATCCGTGTCCATCAGAAAGACGTTTGTAGTGTCTCCGAAGGAAATCTGACGCCACAGATTTTGGATATATTCATCATCCAGATAGATCATCAGATATCCGAGCTGCGTCCGATAGTCCGCCACACTGAAAACCGGCCGGGCCAGCATCAAAGTGTCAATCTGATTTGGAATTTCATTATTTTCCTGAGACTGGTATGTTTTTGTATCCAGAAGGGCATAAGGATACCACTGATAGGAATCGGTGTTTTCTTCCAGAAAAGGAAACCACCATTTTTCCTGAATGTTCTGAAAAGAAGAGACATTCGTGTAGGCGAGCTCTGTGGAAAAAAGCGTGTGGTTCATACCGGTCAGAACAATACTGTTGATATAATCGCGGTTCGAAATAAAACCGTTTATGTAGTAGGCGGTGCTGTGATCTTCCGGGTAAGGGTCTCCGGCGGCTGCGTCCTGCATAAATTCCTGAACGTCCGAATTATAGACCATTTCCCGGGAGACGTTTTCCACATCATTGACAATGGCAAGTAGCTGGGTGTTCAGCTTCTGAACCTCAATGGCCTGGGTCTGTTCAATGGACTGATGGGTACTTGTCTGCAGAAAGAAAAACGATCCGATAAACAGGGCTGCCATCACAGGAATCGCGATAAAAATAAATGACAGAAACAGCCGCTGCGTAAAACTGACAGAATCGGACAGTCTGTTAAATATATAAAAGAATGGAAAATGTTTTCCGTTGTGCTTTTTTTTCATAACTTCTCCTTTTGATGCAAGAATTACATAGATTCATTTTACAATACGAGAGTTTTTTTGTAAAATAAAATAAAAACAGGGGAAATGCGAATGAGAAATTTACGATACAGAGTGATGGCAGCATTGCTGACTGCCATACTTTTTCTGGGACTTCTGGCAGGATGCACCCAGACGACAAATGTTCCGGAACAGGATCCGGCGAAGGCAGAACTTGAGGTTTGGACATTTTTTGATAAAAATGTGCCGGGAGCGTATTATGTATTTCTGTGGGATACACTGGCAGAGCAGTATGGATACGAGATTAACGTAAAGACCTATTCGACAGAACAGCTGAAAGATAAACTGAAAGTTGCACTTGTGTGCAATGAACTGCCGGATATTTTTCTGGTTTGGGGAGGTTCTTATCCGGATTATCTGTTTGATGCGGGGGCGTGCATGCCGGTGGATGATTATATCAGCAGGGTGCCTTTTAAGGAAGAATACATTCAGCCTTATAAAGATGGTGTGCATTATATCATCCCCTGTCTATCCGATGGGTATGAGGTAGTTTATGGTAATCAGAGTCTGATGGAAGAACTGGAGATCGAGCAGATTCCGCAGACCTGGGAAGAATTGGAGACGCTGGTGACAAAGGTGGCAGCATATAATGAAGAATATGGTACTTCTTATGCAACATTGGAATTAGGAGAAAAGGACAGTTATCTCGGGGAAATGCTGTATGGCATGATCGTGAATCGGATCGATCCGTATGCATATGAAAAATGGCAGAATGGAACCATAGATTTTTCTGCACCGGTATTTCTTGAGGCGGCACAGAAAGTGGAGTGGATGGTGCAAAATCATGCCTTTCCAGAGAATTATATGGAAAAAGGGGATGCAGAAGCTGTTCGTGATTTTATTAATAAAGAAGCAGTGCTGTTTCCACATCAGTCCACCATCATTTATCATCTGATCCACAATATGGGAGAAAAAGGATTCCTCGTGGGACAGTTTCCTTCCTGTGCAGACGCATATGATGAGACGTATAGCCAGTATCTTATGGATACAAATCATTCTCTGACGCCGGGAATTTGTATTAATGCCAAATCAGAGTATAAAGAAGACGCGGCATCGATCTGTCTGGAGTTTGCAAAACAGGTGAATGAGACAAATGTGACGGAATACGGGTATCAGAATCTGATGGATATTACCTATCCGGAAACCGGCGATGTGGCAAAACCGGTATCGGATCTGAATGAGATGATCGCATCTGCGGAGAAGATCACCCCGGACTGGTATTCGCAGCTTCCGCAGGAAACCGGGGACAGCTGGCAGAATCTGACAAAGAAACTGTTTGCCGGGGAACTGAATGCACAGGAATTTATAAAAGAAGCACAGGAATGTGTGGAAACTGCTCATTAAAACAAAAGAAAAACATTGTTATTTGTGCAAAATTAAAAGTGAATATGAAAATATTTAATATTTATTTTAGAAATCCGAATAAATTCAATAAAATCTGAATTTTTTCGGATTTTTTTTTGTACAAAAATCAGATACAATGTAGACACCGAAAGGATACTAGAGAGTTCTTTTAGAGGAGGGTAAAAAACATGAAAAAGAGATTAGCAAGACTTGCAGCAGTTGTAATGTCTGTAATGATGATCGGATCCTTAGCAGCATGTGGCAGCGGGGACGGGGGGTCCGGCGACGGCGGCAGCGCATCCAAAGGTTCATCAGGAGATACGATTAAAGTTGGTATCGTTATTCCGGAGACCGGAGCACTTGCAGCATTTGGTGCAGGTACACAGGAAATGACACAGTACGCACTGGATCAGATCAACGAGGCAGGCGGAATTGAAGTTGACGGATCTTCTAAGAAATTAGAACTGGTAGTTGCCGATTCCGAGTCCAATGCAACAAAAGCATCTGAGGCAGCAAACAACCTGATTTCCAGCAAAAACATCGATATCATGATCACATCTCATACAGCAGATACAACTGTTCCGGTTGCAGCAGCTTGTGAGAGAGCAGGCGTTGTATGTTTATCCGTTGATACACCGGATGAGGCATGGGCAACATCTGATTACAAATACAGCTACCATGCAGGATTCAATACAGAGAACGAGCTTTCCTGTTTCAAGGATGCATGGGATGCAGCAGGTATCGCAGGCGGCAAAGTTGGTGTAATGCATGCAACAGATACAGAGGGTCAGACAATGATCAACGCAATTTCTGATTTCGCAAACTCCAACGGTTACCAAGCTTATGATCCGGGTGCTTACACATCTGGCGCAACAGATTATACATCTATCATCAACAACCTGAAAAAAGAAGGTTGTGATGCAGTTGTCGGTGTTATGCTTACATCTGACTTTGGTACATTCTATTCACAGCTGAAATCTTCCGGATATATGCCGAAGGTTTGTACTGTAGCAAAAGCAACACTGTTCAAAGAGGACGTTGATTCCGCAGGTGCTAACGGCTTGGCAGACGGACTTTGCTCCGAGGTTTGGTGGACACCGAATCATCCATACACATCTTCCATCTCCGGACAGACATGTAAAGAAATCGGTGATAAATGGATGGAGCTGACAGGCGACAAATACGCACCGGCTACCGCAGGTTATGATTATGCAAACGTAGAGATCCTTTACAACGTACTGAAAAATGCAGGATCCCTGGATGCAAAAAAACTTTGTGCAGCAGCAGATGAACTTGACGTTGATACAATTATCGGTAATGTAAACTACAATGAGAAACATTACTCTGTTCAGAACCTTGTAACAGGTCAGTGGACATACAATGATGACGGAACATGGACACAGAACATCATTGCAAATACACAGGTTCCGGATTGCCCGGTTACATCTGAACTCAGAATTCTGGAGTAATCAAGCTTCAGTAATGTAACGGAACACGATCAGGAAAAGTCCTGATTAGATAAAAGGAGGTAACCGTCGGAAACGTAATGTGCTTTCTGACGGTTATTCTTCTCTCAAGAGAAATTTGACAGGGAGGTATAGGGTTTTGAGTGCAATCTTAACGGTAAAAGACCTGGGCATCTCATTCGGAAGCAACCATGTATTAAAAAGTATCAATTTTGAACTTGGTGAGAATGAGGTACTTGGTGTGATCGGACCAAACGGTGCAGGAAAAACAGTTATGTTAAATATCCTGACCGGTATTTTAAAACCAACCAGCGGCACCATGATTTTTGACGGAAAGGATATCGCGCACGAAGGTGTGACAGAGCGATGCCGCGGCGGTATCGGAAGAACGTTCCAGGTACCGAGACCATTTGAACAGATGACTGTATTTGAAAATATTATGGTCGGCGGTGTATTCGGAGCGGGTATGTCCGAAGCACAGGCAAAAGAGAAAGCCATTGAAGTAGCGAAAATTATTAAACTGGACGATAAATTAGATCTGTTTGCAGGAAAACTTGGACTGTTAGACCGTAAACGTCTTGAAATCGGACGTGCACTGGCTACTGAGCCAAAAATCTTACTGCTGGATGAGGTTGGTGGAGGTCTGACAGAGTCTGAGGTAGGACTGATCATCAATCTGGTAAAAGAGATCAAGCAGAAAGGTGTCAGCGTAATCTGGATCGAGCATATCATCCGTACCATGCTGGAAGGAACTGACCGTGTTATGCTTCTGGCTGACGGTGTGGATGTCATCACCGGAAAACCGCTGGATGTTATGAACTCCAAAGAAGTTAAACGAGTATACATGGGAGGAGGAGACGACGAATGAGTTTGTTAGAAGTAAACCACATTGACGTTCATTACGGAGATTTCCTTGCTCTGAAAGACGTATCAATTAATGTAGAACCAGGTACCATCGTATCCCTGATCGGAGCGAACGGTGCCGGAAAATCCACAATTATGAATACCATCTGTGGATTAAATAAACCGACAAAAGGTGAAATTATTTTTGACGGACAGAATATTGCAGGCAAAAAACCAAACCAGATCGCACGCCTTGGTCTTTCCATGGCACCGGAAGGAAGCCACTGTTTTGAGAGAATGACCGTACAGGACAACCTTCTGATGGGCGCTTACCTTGCAAAGAAAGATGAGCGTATGCAGCGTCTGGAAAATGTATATAAATTGTTCCCAATCCTGAAAGAGAAAGCGAACCAGATGTCTACCTTCCTTTCCGGTGGACAGAGACAGATGCTTGCCATCGGCCGTGGAATTATGACACAGCCAAAGATTCTTCTCTGTGATGAGATTTCCCTGGGACTTGCACCGGTTGTCATCAATGACATTTATGAAAAACTGAAAGAGATTGCAGACACTGGACTGACCATGCTGATCGTAGAGCAGGATGTAAACCGTTCCCTGAATTCTTCCGATTATGCATATGTGGTTCTGGAAGGTAAAATCGTAATGCAGGGTAAATCAAAAGAGTTAAGTGTAGATGAAGTAAATGATGCTTACTTCGGTATTAATACATTTTCTCACTGATCATGTTAGACAAAGGAGTTGAGAAATTATGATTCAATGTATTGTTACAGGTATCCTCCTGGGAGGATTATACTCCATGATTGGTATCGGTATGTCTCTGGTTTTCGGTATTATGGGACTGACCAACCTGGCACATGGAGATTTAATGATTCTTGGTACTTATATTTCACTTGTTATGACAAGAGCACTTGGATGCAACCTGATCGTATCCGTTATTGTATCTGTCATCGTTATGTGTGTACTCGGTTTCGTGATACAGCAGTTCTTAGTTAATAAGGTTATGGATAAAGGTGAGGCACCGGCGCTGCTGGTAACTTTCGGACTTTCTATTTTCCTGTCCAACCTGATGTTAAAAATCTTCAGTGCAGACAACCAGTCTATTAATAATTCACTGTCATCCAAAAACGTTATTACTACAGATGTATTATCCATTTCTGCAAGCTACCTGACAAGTTTTATCATCGCTTGTGTTATCATCATCGGACTGTCGCTGGTAATGCAGAAAACAAACTTTGGCCGTGCCATCCGTGCAACCTCTGATGATACAATGGCAGCAGAACTTATGGGCGTAAATACAAAACTGGCTTATGCAGCAGCAATGGTAATCTGTATGGGTATCACAGCAGTAGCAGGAACATTAGTTGGTTCCACATTCGTATTCTACCCGTCTTCCGGTACACAGTATCTGATCATCGCATTCGGTGTTGTAGTAATCGGTGGTATGGGAAGTTTGTTCGGAACGCTGATCGGTGGTATCGTACTTGGCGTTGCTCAGATTGTTGGTGGATATGTATTTGGATCCGGTGTACAGATGCTGATCGCTTACATTGTACTGCTTGTAATCCTGGCACTGAGACCAAACGGACTGTTCGCAGCTTCTGCGGTAAGAAAGTAAAGGGGGCTGACGAATATGAAGAAAAAAATGAACCTGATCATCTTAATTGCGGTGATCGCAGTTATGTTTGTAATCATTCCGCAGGCCGGTTCACCGTATCTGTTGAATATTATTACTTTGATGTGCCTGTATATGGCCATGAGTCAGATGTGGAATCTGCTTGGCGGTTATGCCGGTATGTTATCCCTTGGTATGCAGGCCTTCATCGGAATCGGTGGTTATTCACTGACCATCCTTTCTGTAAACTATGGCGTAAATATTTATCTTGCAATTATCATTGGTGCAGTGATCTGTGCATTGTTCGGACTTGCAGTTTCTCCGGCAATCTTTAAGATGAGCGGTGTATACTTCGCAATCGGAACATGGATCATTGCAGAAGCATTAAATATTTTCTTCTCAAACTGGAAGTTTGTAGGTTACGCTCAGGACTGGAGTATCAGCACAGTATTCTCCCTGTCCAATAAACAGTTATATTACACTGCATTGATTGTGGCAGTGATTGCTGTATTAGTTGTATTCGGACTTCTGAGAACAAAAACAGGTCTGGCACTTATGGCGATCCGTGACAGTGCATCCGCAGCTGAAACCATGGGTGTAGAGCTTTACAAAACAAAATTAAAATGTTATGTAATCGCATGCTTTATGATGGGTCTGATTGGTGGTGCTCAGTATATGCAGACCGCTTACATTAATCCATCCACAGGTTTCTCCATCAACTGGACCATCGCTATGACATTCGCTGTTATCATCGGTGGATTGGGAACCATGGAAGGACCGATCGTAGGATCCATATTATACGTAATTATCGTACAGATTATGTACAACTATCCTGGTATGTCCAATATCGTACTTGGAATCATCGCAATCGTTGTTATCATGGTTGCGCCGGATGGTATTATGGGAACTTTGTATAAAAAGACTGGATTCCAGATCTTATCACCAAGAAGAAGTATTCCAAAACATTAACATACCCAGTTTTCTAAAGAAATCCCGCAGGTTTGAACATCTGCGGGATTTTGCTTGTTTGATAGGAAATTCTTGCTTTGCTTATAATATCTATAAGTTATGGTGATTATTGCTCGGGATCAGCAGGAAAAAGCTTCTTTGTTGTGACAATTTCTGAAAATATCAGTTTGTATAGATTTTTTTTACAAAATATATTATCATAAAATCATTCGTAAAAATGAGGTAAAGACATGAAGAAAGAAGAATTGTACAGATTTGTGGATCACACTATGTTAAAGGCAGTCACAACCTGGAAAGAAATCCAGCAGTTGTGTCAGGAAGCTCGATTTTTCAGAATGGCTTCTGTGTGTATTCCAAGCAGCTATGTAAAGCGTGCACATGAATATTTTCCGGAATTAAACATTTGCACGGTAGTCGGTTTCCCACTGGGAAATGCAAGTACAGAGGCGAAACTGATGGAGACTCGCCAGGCACTGGAAGATGGTGCAAATGAGATTGATATGGTCATCAACCTCGGTATGGTAAAAAATCAGCAGTATCCGCAGGTAACAGAGGAGATTCGTCTGCTCAAGGAAGCAACAGGAGATAAAATCTTAAAAGTTATCATTGAGACCTGTTATCTGACAGAGGAAGAAAAAATCCGGATGTGCGAAGCAGTGACAGAAGCAGGTGCAGATTTTATCAAGACCTCAACCGGATTTGGAACCGGTGGTGCGACATTGGAAGACGTAATTTTGATGAAGCAGCATGTGGGACCGAATGTAAAGATCAAAGCAGCAGGTGGTATCCGTTCCAAAGAAGATATGGAAGATTATATCGCTGCAGGCTGCAGTCGAATTGGTACAAGCAGTGCAATCGCAATGCTGCAGGACGGAGAATAAGTAAGATGGATTTGACAGAACTGATTCAGAAAGCACAGGAAGCAAAAGAAAAAGCATATGTGCCGTATTCGGGATTTCATGTTGGTGCAGCACTGCTGTGTAAAGACGGTACAATTTTTACCGGATGCAATATCGAAAACTCTGCGTATGGACCGACAAACTGTGCGGAGCGCACGGCCATATTTAAAGCGGTTTCGGAAGGGTATCGTGAGTTTAAAGCCATTGCGATTATCAGTGACAGCAAGGAGCTGACTTCTCCCTGTGGCGTCTGCCGTCAGGTGATGGCAGAATTTTGTGAGCCGGATTTTGAAGTGATCATGTTAAGCTGTGATGGCAGATATGGTTCCGCAACTTTGGGAGAACTGTTGCCATATGCGTTTTCCTTAAAGAAAGAAAAACTGGCAACAGCGCCAGAACTTTCCTGAAAAAAATTTGAATTTTTTATTGTCAAGATGCACATAGTAAAGTATAATCAGATATAGCGAAAGCAATTCCTGGGGTGTACGAGAACCCTGCTATTTTGAACCTACATTTTCTTTTATGGGAATCTTATATTGCCGGCTGGATGCCAGGCCACCGAATTCGCAGTGGAAGGCAGAAGACTGGTTGCGGAAGCCCCCCTAGCGTTGCTAGGAGTCAAAATTGCAGGAACGGCACTCTGGGATCACGAAAGAAAAAGATTTACTTTACAAAAGAGAAAATAATAAAATACAAAAGATAATGTCAGGCATGATGTGAAAGCATCATGCCTGATTTTTTTGCATACACTAGCATATGATGTTGCAGAAGGGACAGGCGGTGTATGGGTATAAAGACAAGGCAGAATTATGGACGCAGGTACGTGGAACAAAGAATACGCCAAAAGCGCAGACGCAAATGGCAGATGAAAATCTTTCTTGCGTGTATGTTTATTTTTGCGGGAGTAATTGTGATAAGTGCAGGAAAAAAGGAACAGTTGAAAGTACAAAACGTGAAGGAGGATCAGGTGGCGGCTGCAGAACTGGCGGGATATCTTCAGGCTGCTTTTCTGACCCCGGAGGAAACAAGGAAACTGGTGCTTCCGGAGGTTCATGATCCCCTGACAGGTGAAGATGTTCAGGTGGTATTGCAAAAACTTGGAATGGAGAACAGCTGGGAGGAATTTGAGGGGCTGCTGAAAGTAAATGGTGCTGATTCACAGGAAGTGGTATCACAGCAGAACTTGACAAGAGAGACGTGGTGCCAATGTTATGAGTTGCTGTTAGAGAAGCTTCAGGTAAAAGATTCCGTGACGGAAATGGAACTTCAATATTTGGGAAAAGTGCCGGGAGAACAGCGGATCATGGCGGATAACGGAAATTATGACTGTGATCTGCAAAGCTGTCAGATGACATATGGAAAACGCTATATCGTCTATGTACAGGAAAATCTGATTCTGGGGATAAAAAGTGAACTGGAGCAGGGAAAAAGCGAAGCAGGTGAAGAGGCGGCAAACAGTGGAGAAAAGGAAAATAACGGACAGGGAAAAGATACTCTTACTATCTCAGTTCCACAAACGGTACGCGTGCTTCTGTCGCAGGATCACGGGCAGAAGCCGGAGCGGCAGGCTGTATTTGTGACGGGGACAGGAACTTGGAAACTACACGCGAATTCAGGACAGACAGAACAGGTTTTTGAGGAAAATGTGGTTTCTGACTGCGGAGCATGGATGACAGAACATGGGACATCAGAAGTGACAGCAGAAGCAGTGGATGGTGGAAAAATATGTCTGACGGATGAGAATGGTTCAGTAAAAGGAAGTTACAATGGTACCTTACATATTTATCAGAGCGCGGGCGGGTCTGTTTACTGGGTGGTAAATGAGCTTGGGATGGAAGCCTATCTGTATGGTGTGGTTCCAGGCGAAATGCCGGCATCTTTTGCGCCTGAGGCATTAAAAGCACAGGCAGTCTGTGCCAGAACCTACGCCGCATTACAGGTGTTGAGCACGTCCTATGAGCAGTATCATGCGGATGTGGATGATACCACGGCCTGTCAGGTGTATCTGCCGGAAAATGAAAACCAAACAGCGACAGATGCGGTAAATGCCACGGCGGGCCAGATACTTACCTATCAGGGGATGATCGCATCGGTATATTATTTTTCTACATCCTGTGGCTATACTGTAGGTCTGGAAGCCTGGCAGCAGAAGCCGGTGGCGTATCTTGGAACACAGAGTCTTGTGACAGGCGCAGCAGTAACGGGAGATATGGATGCTTTTTTGCGGAATGGACAGGTGACAGCATATGACAGTGAGAGCCGTTTTTTTCGATGGAAAGCAGTGTTGCAGACAGCAGTGGATGACGGAAAGCTGCTGCAGAGTATTCAGACTGCTGCAGATCAGCGAGATGGAAAAGTGTATCTGACGGATGCGGCGGGAACGCAGACACAGGATACCTCGACGTTTGGAGTTTGTACGGGAATAAGCTTAGTGAACCGGGCGGAATCCGGTTGCATCATAGATCTGTGCCTGGATTTTGCGGGCGGAACAGCGCATATTTACAATGAAAATGCAATCCGGAAAATTTTGTGGAGTGCATGTGTTTCCCTGACGGATAAAAATGGAAACAGTGCAGATACTCTTACTATGCTTCCGAGTGCCTTTTTTTCGATAGATGCAAAAGAAAATGGAACTTACGAGATTTATGGCGGAGGGCTTGGCCACGGTATTGGCATGAGCCAGTATGGTGCAGATGGCATGGCAAAAAGCGGAATGATGTATACGGATATTCTGGAGAAATTTTTCCCGGGGACGGTGTTGTATAAAGATGAAAGTGAATAATGGAAAATGTGTGTTTGCCGAAATGTGGGATAATGAAATTTTGAGCAGACCAGTATTGCAGAAAATATAGTTTAAGAGCGGAAAAAGAGAGGCTGTGAGAAAAAACTTGCTGAAATTGGAAAAATCTGATATCCTATCGGAATGTGAATATACAAGAGACTGGAATTTTGTATACAAAAGGGGAGAACTTATGGATTATAAGCATTTGATACGTTTCTTTTTAGCAAAATTGAAAAAAGATAATATTGGAGCTTATGCGGCACAGGCGGCGTTATTTATCATTATGTCAGCAATCCCGTTTTTACTGGTATTTCTGTCGTTGCTGAGATTTACTCCGGTGAGTGAGAGTACCGTGCTGTCTGTGATCCAGATGGTGGTTCCGGGACAGATCAAGATCACACCGATGCTGATCAACGTGGTGGATGAAGTGTATACCAATTCTGCAAAGATATTGCCGATCGCGGTGATTTTTGCGATTTATTCTGCAGCAAAATCCATTCAGAGTCTTCGTTATGGATTGAATATCGTTTATGATACTGATGAAACACGAAACTGGTTTGTACTGCGATTTCGCGCAATGATCGAGACGTTTGTGCTGATTCTGGTCATTATTTTACTGATGGTATTTCTGGTATTTGGTCAGAAGATTCAGAACATGCTGGTGCAGTATGCACCGATTTTGTCCATTGTGACAGATATTATTTTGAAATTGCGTCTGCTCATTTTATTTTTTGTGCTGATTTTATTTTTTATGTTTATTTATAAAGTACTGCCAAACCGCACAGCCACATTTAAAAGTCAGTTGATCGGGGCTGTAGGATGCTCTGCTGCATGGTATGTTTTTTCCTTTGGATTATCAGTTTATGTGAATTTTTTCAATGGATTTTCCCTGTATGGAAGTCTGACAACCATTTTGTTATTGATGTTCTGGCTTTATATCAGCATGTATATTTTTCTGGTGTGCGCGGAGGTCAACAACCTTTTTGAAATTTTGTTGGTGGAGATTCAGGAAGCGCGTCAGAGAAAAAAAGAGCGGGAACAGGATAAAAACGCTTGATGTTTTAAATAAGCTATGCTAGAATAAATGCTAGTTTTGATATTTTTAAAAGCTGAGAAGATGTTAGTAGGCAGATGATCGGATTACAGAGAGAGTGTACATTGGCTGAGAATACACTTAAGGAAAGACATCTGGTGAACTTCCCATTGGAGCTGCTGTTTTGAACAACGGAACGTCAAGTAGGAACAGACGGGTCATGCACGTTACGCATCAGAGTGTCCGATGCATGTCGGGAAGCCGGGTGGTAACGCGGAAATTTTTCGTCCCTTTTTTATGAAGGGACGTTTTTTTATGGGCTGATAACTTACCTTGGATTTCCTGTGAAAAGTACTTTGTGTAAAGGACGGGCGTATGTATAAGAAGAACTTATTTATATTAAAGAAGGAGATTAAAGATGAAAGACAAGTTAAAGCAGATCAGAGAAAAAGCACTTGCTTCTATCGAAAATTCTGAGGGATTAAACGGATTAAATGATGTCCGTGTTGCTTTCCTTGGAAAAAAAGGTGAACTTACTGCTGTATTAAAAGGAATGAAAGATGTCAGCCCGGAGGAGCGTCCGCTGGTTGGTCAGATGGTAAATGAGACAAGAGCAGCCATCGAACAGAAATTAGAAGAAACCAAAAAGAAAATGGAAGCTCTGGAGTTGGAGCATAAACTGAAAAAAGAAGTCATTGACGTAACACTCCCGTCAAAGAAAAACCGCGTGGGTCATGGTCATCCGAATACTATCGCTTTAGAAGAAGTTGAGCGTATCTTTGTTGGTATGGGATATGAAGTCGTAGAAGGACCAGAAGTAGAGTATGATTACTATAACTTTGAGGCTCTGAACATTCCGGCAAATCATCCGGCAAAAGATGAACAGGATACTTTCTATATCAATGACAAGATTGTGCTTCGTACACAGACATCTCCAGTACAGGTTCGAGTGATGGAGCAGGGCAAACTGCCAATCCGTATGATCGCACCGGGACGTGTATTCCGTGCCGATGAAGTAGATGCAACTCATTCTCCGTCTTTCCATCAGATCGAAGGTCTGGTAATTGACAAGGGTGTTACATTTGCAGATCTGAAAGGAACCCTGCAGGAGTTCGCAAAAGAATTGTTCGGACCGGAGACAAAAGTAAAATTCCGTCCGCATCACTTCCCGTTCACAGAGCCGAGTGCAGAAGTAGACGTGACTTGCTTCAAATGTGGTGGAAAAGGATGCCGTTTCTGTAAAGGTGAAGGATGGATTGAGATCCTCGGCTGTGGAATGGTTCACCCGCACGTACTTGAGATGAGCGGAATTGATCCAAAGGAATATTCCGGATTCGCATTTGGTGTAGGCCTGGAGCGTATCGCACTGTTAAAATATGAAATCGACGACATGCGTCTCCTTTACGAGAATGACGACAGATTTTTAAAACAATTTTAGCGTTAGCTTTGAGAAGTGCAGATAGAGGTTGGAACATAAATACGAATCAAGCTGGCTTGAATGAGTATTTATGGTCAAAGCTCTGATTGTACGGCGAATGCCGGACAATGAGAAAATCGCAGATTTTCGAATCTGCACGAAAGAAGTGCATAGGAAAAATTTTGAGGGAAAAGATTTTCGAATCTGCACGAAAGAAGTGCATTGGAAAACTTCGACGGAAAAAGAATTTCGAAACTGCACGAGCAAAGCGAAATACCATTTTTGAATAATAGATTAGTAGGAGAAAAAACATGACAACTTCATTATCTTGGATAAAAGCATATGTTCCGGAATTAGAAGTAGAGCCGCAGGAATACATGGATGCGATGACACTTTCCGGTTCAAAAGTAGAAGGATATAAAAAATTAGATGAGGATCTGGAAAAAATCGTCATCGGTCAGGTATTAAAAGTAGAAAAACACCCGGATGCAGACAAACTGGTAATCTGCCAGGTAGATATCGGTGGCGAGACCACACAGATTGTAACCGGCGCACCAAACGTATTTGAAGGCGCAAAAGTCCCGGTCGTATTAGACGGCGGACGTGTTGCCGGCGGTCATGATGGAAAAGTCGTAGAAGGCGGCATCAAAATCAAAAAAGGTAAATTAAGAGGTATAGAGTCCAATGGTATGATGTGCTCCATCGAAGAACTTGGATCTACTACCGATATGTATCCGGATGCGGCTGAGGACGGACTTTATATTTTACCGGAAGATGCTCCGGTTGGTGCGAGTGCAGTCTCTTACCTTGGATTAGATGACGTAGTTGTAGAGTACGAGATTACGTCTAACCGTGTAGATTGCTTTTCCATCCTTGGTATTGCCCGTGAGGCAGCAGCTACTTTCGGAAAAGAGTTTATTCCGCCAGTAGTAACAGAGACTGGAAATTCAGAGGATGTAAACGACTACATTAAAGTATCAGTAGAAGATGCGGATCTTTGCCCGCGTTATACTGCCCGTGTAGTAAAAAATATTAAGATCGCACCGTCACCGAAGTGGATGCAGCACAGACTGGCTTCCCACGGTATCCGTCCGATCAACAATATCGTAGATATCACAAACTATGTCATGGAAGAGTTTGGACAGCCAATGCATGCTTATGATATGGATACAATCTCCGGCCATGAGATTCGAGTACGTCGTGCTGCTAAAGGAGAGAAATTTGTTACTTTAGATGGACAGGAGCGTACCTTAGATGACAGTATTTTAATGATCTGTGATGGCGAAAAAGCAATTGGACTTGCCGGTATCATGGGTGGCGAAAACTCCATGATCACAGACAATGTTCAGACAATGCTTTTTGAGGCAGCTTGCTTTGATGGAACAAACATCCGTCTGTCCAGCAAAAAAGTAGGTCTTCGTACTGACGCTTCCTCCAAATTTGAAAAGGGTCTGGATCCGAACAATGCGATTGAGGCTATGAACCGTGCCTGCCAGCTCATCGAAGAACTTGGTGCAGGTGAAGTTGTTGGCGGTATCGTTGATGTATACCAGAAAGAAATGACAGGCAGAAGAATCGCATTTGATCCGGATTGGATCAATGGTCTGCTTGGAACTGATATTTCTGCAGAGACAATGATTGGATATTTCAAAAAAATCGATCTTGGATTTGATGAGGAGACACAGGAAGTCATCGTTCCATCCTGGAGACAGGATCTGCTCCGTGATGCAGACATCGCAGAAGAAGTGGCACGATTCTATGGATATGACAATATTCCGACCACACTTCCATCCGGAGAATCCACAACAGGTAAACTTTCCTTTAAACTTCGTGTAGAGGCAGTAGCAAGAGAAGTTGCCCAGTTCTGTGGATTTTCACAGGGAATGACATATTCCTTCGAGAGTCCGAAGGTATTTGATAAATTATTACTTCCGGCAGACAGTCCACTGCGTAATACCGTAACTATTTCCAATCCGCTTGGAGAGGACTTCAGTATTATGCGTACCGTTTCCTTAAATGGAATGCTGACATCTCTTTCTACCAACTTCAATCGTAGAAACAAAGATGTTCGTCTGTATGAATTAGGAAATATTTATCTGCCAAAACAGGAGCCGGTAACAGAGCTTCCGGAAGAGCGCATGCAGTTTACACTGGGATTCTACGGTGATGGCGATTTCTATACCATGAAAGGTGTTATTGAGGAGTTTCTGTATAAAGTAGGTATGAATCTGAAACCGGAGTATGATCCGGAGTCGGAACTGTCCTTTTTACATCCTGGACGTCAGGCAAATGTTATTTATGATGGTCAGGTAATCGGCTACCTCGGTGAGGTTCATCCGACTGTTGCAGCAAATTACTCCATTAAAGATCGCGTATACGTTGCTGTCATTGATATGCCGGAAATCGTTTCCCGTGCAACTTTTGACCGCAAATACGAAGGCATTGCAAAATATCCGGCAGTCAGCCGCGACCTCAGTATGGTTGTTCCGAAACATGTACTTGCAGGCGATATTGAGAAGGTATTTGACGAGCGAGGCGGCAAGATTCTTGAGTCTTATGAATTATTTGATATTTATGAGGGCGCACAGATCAAACCGGGATTCAAATCTCTGGCTTACAAACTGACCTTCCGTGCAAAAGACCGTACCTTAGAAGAAGCAGATATCACATCTGCCATGAAGAAGATCATGAACGGTCTGGAGCGTCTGGGTATCGAGCTGCGCCAATAGAAAGTTGGTGTCTGTATTGAACGAAAACGAAATGAAGGTAACAGATTATTATTTTGATCTGCCGCAGGAGCAGATCGCGCAGGACCCGCTGGAGGATCGTTCTTCCTCCAGACTGCTGGTTCTGGATAAAGAGACAGGCGAGTATTCCCATCATGTGTTCCGGGAGATCACACAATTTCTGAAACCAGGGGACTGCCTTGTCTTAAACAATACAAAAGTAATCCCTGCCCGTCTGTTTGGTGAAAAAGAGGGGACTCAGGCAAAAATTGAGATTCTTCTGCTGAAACGCAAGGAAAACGATGTCTGGGAAACACTGGTAAAACCGGGTAAAAAGGCAAAAGTCGGCACAAAGATTATTTTTGGTGGTGGACTTTTAGTCGGTGAAGTGATTGATATCGTGGAAGAGGGCAACCGTCTGATCAAATTTACTTATGAAGGGATTTTTGAAGAAATTCTGGATCAGTTAGGTCAGATGCCGTTACCGCCATATATCACACATCAGTTAAAGGACAAGAACCGTTATCAGACTGTTTATGCAAAATATGACGGTTCTGCAGCAGCACCGACAGCAGGTTTACATTTTACACCGGAACTGCTTCAGCAGGTGAAAGATATGGGCGTGGACATTGCGGAGGTAACCCTGCATGTCGGACTTGGTACTTTCCGTCCGGTAAAAGTGGACAATATCCTGGAACACCATATGCATTCAGAGTTCTATATGGTGACACAGGAAGCCGCTGACAAGATCAACAATGCGAAGAAAAACGGACATCGTGTGATCTGCGTCGGAACTACAAGCTGCCGTACCATTGAGTCTGCAGCAGACGAAAACGGTATGCTGAGAGAAAGCAGCGGATGGACGGAGATATTCATCTATCCGGGCTATCAATTCAAAGTGCTGGATTGTCTGATCACAAACTTCCATCTGCCGGAGTCAACGTTGCTGATGCTTGTTTCTGCACTTGCAGGAAGAGAACATGTGCTGGCGGCTTATGAGGAAGCAGTGAAGGAAGGATACAGATTTTTCTCCTTCGGAGATGCGATGTTTATTCAGTAGAAATAATTTCTAAGAAAATATAGTGGGATAAATAGTGCCTGTGACAGTGTATGGCTGTTATGGGTGCTATTTTTACGTTTGGATGATTCATCTTTTAGGACAAATATTGTGAAAATATTATGAAAATGGTAAAATTACGACAGAATCTAAATTTAAAGCTCTCTAAGGATCTCTAAAGATCTCTTAAGAGACCCTTAGAGACTGTTAAGAATAAGAAGGAGTACATATGCAATTATTAATCAAACAACGTGTATTTTCCTGGTCAGATACATATGATATTTACGATGAACAGGGAAATCAGAAGTATTTTGTAAAAAACGAACTTATCTCATTAGGACATCGCCTGCATGTATACGATGCGGCGCACAATGAGATCGGATTTATCAAACAGAAATTATTCTGTTTACTTCCAACTTTTGAAATCGAATGGAACGGACAGTTGATGGGTCACATAGAGCAGCGTTTTACTTTGTTCCGCCCAAAATATGATGTGGATTTCATGGGATGGCGTGCAGAAGGTGATTTCATGGGCTGGGATTACGATGTGTATGAAGCATGCAGTGCAGTCGTTCATGTACATAAAAAAATCCTGAGCTGGGGTGACACCTATGCCATTGAATTTGATGATCCGAAGCATGAAATTCCGGCATTGTTACTGGTATTGGCCATTGATGCGGCAAATTGTTCACAGAATAATTCTTAAATATCCCTTTTACAAAGGCTAAGAAGAATAGAATAAAAAGTAGAAAGAGAATTAGCAAGAATATGGGAAAAACGTTAGTCATTGCCGAAAAACCTTCCGTTGGACGGGATATCGGCAGAGTTTTGAAATGTGGAAAGAAAATTGACGGAGCTTTGGAAGGCAGTCAGTATATCGTAACCTGGGGATTAGGCCATTTGGTTACATTGGCAGATCCGGAGCATTATGATAAAAAATACAAAGACTGGAAGATGGAAGATTTGCCAATGCTTCCGGAGAAGATGGATATTGAGGTCATCAAACAGACGGGGAAGCAGTATCAGGCAGTGAAACGACAGATTTACCGTAAGGATGTGTCAGATATCGTCATTGCCACCGATGCCGGACGAGAGGGTGAGCTGGTTGCCCGCTGGATTTTGAAAAAAGCGGACAATCACAAGCCGTGTAAACGTCTGTGGATTTCTTCTGTGACAGACAAAGCAATCCGCCAGGGATTTGAGCATCTGAAAAATGCAAAAGAATATGATAATCTGTATCATGCAGCTGTATGCCGTGCAGAGGCAGACTGGCTGGTGGGATTAAATGCTACCAGAGCATTGACTTGCAAATACAATGCGCAGTTGTCCTGTGGTCGTGTGCAGACGCCGACACTTGCAATGATTGCAAAGCGGGAAGAAGAAATTCGGAAATTTGTTCCAAAACCATATTACGGACTGCAATTGCAGGCAGAGGGCGTGACATTTACATGGAAAGATGAAAAAAGTGGCAGTTATCGCAGCTTTCAGAAGGAACGGATAGCGAATATTCAGAAAAAATTATCCGGAAAGAAACTGCAGATCACAAAAGCAGATACAAAGGTGAAAAAGCAGGGTGCACCACAATTATATGACCTGACACAGCTGCAACGGGAAGCGAATCAGAAATTTGGATTTTCTGCAAAAGAAACGTTGAATATCATGCAGCGGTTGTATGAAAATCATAAAGTCCTGACTTATCCGCGCACGGATTCCCGTTATCTGACGGCAGATGTCATGGGAACGATCAAAGAGCGTTTGCAGGCCATCAATGCAGGGGTTTACCGGGAATTTGCGGCTCCACTGATTCGCCGCGAACTGCCGAAGAAACCTGCATTTGTCAATGATGCAAAAGTCAGCGACCATCATGCGATCATTCCAACGGAGCAGGCACCAAATTATATCCATATGAGTAATGAGGAACGAAAAATCTACGATATGGTAGTGCGCAGATTTCTGGCAGTTATGTATCCGGCGTATGAATACGAAGAATCTGTATTGACCGGAGCAGTGGAAGGAGAACATTTTTACGCCAGAGGAACCCGTCCGTTGCATATGGGATGGAAAGCGGTTTATGAAAATCAGTCCGAGGATGAGGAAGAAGAGGAATTAAAACGCCAGAATCTCCCTGTAATGCAAAAAGGGCAGGAATTTTCTATCTCCAATATCCGTCTTACAGAAGGTAAGACAAAGCCACCGGCACGATTTACCGAAGGCACTCTGATCGCTGCAATGGAAAATCCGGTACGTTATATGGAAAGTGGCAGCAAAGAAATGGCAAAGACACTGGGAGAAACCGGTGGACTTGGAACAGTTGCTACCAGGGCAGATATTATTGAAAAATTGTTTTCCAGTTTTTTATTAGAGAAAAAGGGTGAAGATATTTATACGACAGCGAAGGCGCGTCAGCTTCTGGAACTGGTTCCGGAAGATCTGCGCAAGCCGGAGCTGACGGCAGAGTGGGAAATGAAGCTGTCTAGGATCGCGGAAGGAAAACTATCTGACCGAAAGTTTATGAATGAGATTCGGACCTATTCAACGGATCTGGTAAAAGAGATCAAGACAGCGGAAGGAACCTTCCGTCACGACAATATGACAAACAAGCTTTGCCCGAATTGCGGGAAACGTCTGCTTGCTGTAAATGGCAAAAACAGTCGGATGCTTGTATGCCAGGATCGGGAATGCGGATACCGGCAGACTATCGCAAAGACGACAAATGCCCGCTGTCCGCAGTGTCATAAACGAATGGAACTGATCGGAAGCGGTGAAAATGCTTCTTTTGTATGTAAGTGTGGATATAAGGAGCGTCTGAGTAAATTCCAGGAGCGCCGGAAAAAAGAAGGCGCAGGAGTTTCCAAACGGGATGTACAGAATTATCTGAAGAAACAACAGAAAGAGGCGAAGCAGGAGACCGGCAGTAATGCAATGCTGGACGCATTGAAAAACATTAAATTGTAAACAATTCAAGTCGAACGCACGTAAGACTTGGTGCGTTCGACTTGAATTTTCAGAAAAATATCTGGTTAAAATCTATGAGAGAATCATTCGGTCATTGGAAAATTCCTCTCCGCTGGCTGTCTCAAATTTTTCCATCAGATCAGAGACCTGAAGAGCGGATTTTTCTTCGCCTCTGACATCATAGATAATCTGTCCTTCATGCATCATGACAAGCCGGTTGCCATAATGAATAGCATCACGCATATTGTGGGTGATCATAATGGTGGTCAGATTATTTTCTGCAACAATTGTCTCGGTTAATTTTAGAACTTTGGCTGCTGTTTTCGGGTCAAGGGCAGCAGTATGTTCGTCTAATAATAATACTTTCGGATTCTGAAGTGTTGCCATCAGTAAAGTAATTGCCTGTCGTTGACCGCCGGAAAGGAGCCCTACTTTTGAGGACATGCGTTTTTCTAATCCCAAGTCAAATTGTGCGAGTTTTTCCTGATATATCTTTTTTTCCTGAGCGGTGATTCCCCAGCGAAGTGTTCTTTTTTTGCCGCGGCGGCTGGCCATGGCAAGATTTTCCTGAATTTCCATATCTGCAGCTGTACCCATCATCGGATCCTGAAATACACGTCCAAGATAAGTGGCACGCTTGTAATCTGGCTGTCTGGTAACGTCAACACCGTCAATAATGATTTGCCCCTTATCTACCGGGTAAACACCGGCAATCATATTCAACATGGTTGATTTCCCGGCGCCATTGCCACCAATGACAGTGACAAAATCACCAGTTTGCAATGTGAGATTGAGGTTGTTTAATGCAACTTTTTCGTTGATTGTACCTTTGTTGAAGGTTTTATGTACATTTTGAATATTCAGCATTATTTTGCACCTCCTGCTTTACGGAAAGATGATTTTTGTTTTCCGCGAACGTAAGGAACAGCAAGGAAAACTGCAACTACGATTGCTGAGAAAAGTTTCATATCTTCGGATGGAAGACCGAGCCAGAGTACAAAAGTGATAACTACATAATAGATAACAGCTCCGAGAATTACAAAGGCCATTCTTCCGATAAAGTTTAATTTTTTCCCAAATAATGATTCTGCCAGAACCATACCAATAATAACAGCAGCAAGACCAATAACGATAGCACCACGTCCCATGTTAACGTCTGCATTTCCCTGATATTGTGCATATAATCCACCGCAGAGTCCTACAAGACCATTGGAAATAATAAGGGCAGCAAGTTTTGCCTTGTTGGTATTGACACCCTGCGCACGGGACATATTTGGATTGCATCCTGTGGAACGAATCGTAAAACCGAGTTCTGTACCGAAAAACCAGTATAATACCGCAATGATAATAACTAAGAAGATGGCAATCGTTGCGATTGTTTTTGGAATGTAACGTAAGGATATAACCAGAGGGTACTGGTCGACGCTGACAGCGACATTCGAACATCCCATAATATTCAGATTGATGGAATATAAAGCAATTTGCGATAAAATTCCGGCAAGGATATCAGGAATACCAAGAGTGGTATGCAAGAAGCCGGTTACCAGACCTGCAAGCATTCCGGACAGGCAGGAAATAATCAGTGCCAGTGGAGTCGGAATTCCGCTGGTAATACACATAACGGCAACAGCGCCACCAGTGGCCAGTGTACCGTCTACTGTCAAATCTGCAAAATTTAAGATTTTGTATGTAATGTATACTCCGAGAGCCATAATCCCCCAGATCATACCCTGGGCAAATGCTCCCGGAAGAGTTTTTAATAAAGCTAAGGCGCTTAATGAGAGTACCATATTTTTCACTCCTGTTTCTATTTTTTACTTTTATAAAATCAGAATTCAGGAATGCTGTTAACATTCCTGAATCGAGAGTAAATCAAGCAGTGTAAATGCTTTATTCTTCTGGAAGAGGCTCATATCCTTCCGGAACAGTAATGCCAAGTGCTTCACAGTTTGCTTTATTATACATTTTTGTTGTTTTTGGAGCTGTTTTAATCTCCATTGTTTTGATATCTGCACCATTAACCAGAATTTCGTAGGCCATTTCACCAGTTTCATAGCCAAGATCATAGTAATTGATAGATAAGGTAGCAATACCGCCGGCACAGATTCCCTGCTCACCTGCAATCATCGGAACTTTTGCCGGAATTGCTATATTCTTAATAACGTCTACGGATGCGGCCATAGTGTTGTCAGTTGGAACATATAAAGCGTCACATTCAGAGCATGCGTTTGTTGTAGCTGACTGAATCTCATTGGAATCGGCAGCAGTATATTCTTTGTAAGCAATACCTTCTTTATCAAGATATTTTTCAATCTGAACTGCCTGATATTTGGAGTTTGGCTCAGCAGAACAGTAGAGAATGCCGACCTGGGTGACATCAGGAACTAATTCTTTGATCATAGCAGCCTGCTGATCTAACGGAGCAAGATCAGATGTACCGGAAATGTTTTTGCCGGTAGAACCAGTGAAATCTTTCATACCGAGAGCAGCTGCATAATCAGTAATAGAAGTTCCAAGAATCGGAATCTGGTCTGTAGCGGAGGAGGCTGCCTGAAGTGCGCCTGTAGCATTTGCAAGAATTAAATCTACATCATTCGATACAAATTTGTTGCAGATTGTACCACAGTTAGTAGCTTCACCCTGTGCATTTTGTTCATCAAAAGTTACTTTGTCACCAAGTTTTTCTGTTAGTGCATCCTTGAATCCTTTGGTAGCTGCATCCAGTGCCTCATGTTCCAGTAACTGGCAGATTCCAATCTGATACGTGTCAGCATCCTTTTCAGCAGATGCACTTGTAGTTGATTTTGCGTTGTCAGATTTGTCTGAGCTTCCACATGCTGACATACTAACAGCTAATGCGGAAACTAATAACAGTGATACAAATTTCTTTTTCATGATTTAATTCCCCTTTATTCATTATAATTTAGTGGTTTAAACTTTTACACTTTTATGCGTAAAAGTGATAACAAGATAAATTATAAGTATAAAACAGATATTTGTCAACAATGAATGCACAGAATTGGCGAATGGCGAGTGTGAACGGTATCTGTTTTTTGCGCTGCTTTGTGTTTTTGTGTACCTGAATTTCATTGTCAGATACGATACATGAAATTGTTTCATCTATAAAATGAAAAAAAGTCATTTTATATCTTTACATTCAAAAAGTACACCGATATAATGTTAAAAGTTGATGAAAATAAGAAATTTATTTCATAAGTTAATGTTATTTACTGCGCTGATCGCGCAGTTGCATAAGAAGGAGAGAGATAGATCATGAAAAATGGAATTGAGATCAGATGGCATGGCCGTGGCGGTCAGGGTGCCAAGACTGCAGCACTGCTTCTGGCAGATGTAGCTTTTAAAACCGGAAAACATGTACAGGGTTTCCCAGAGTACGGTCCGGAGCGTATGGGCGCACCGATCACTGCTTACAACAGAATCAGTTCAGATGTGATTCGTGTACATTCCAATATTTATGATCCGGATTATGTTGCAGTTGTTGATGAGACATTATTACATACCGTTGATGTAACAGCCGGATTGAAAAAAGAAGGTGCCATCATCGTAAATACAGCAAAATCAAAAGAAGAAATCATGCCGCAATTAAATGGTTATGAGGGACGTGTCGTTACTATTGATGCCAGAACAATTTCTGAGGAGGCACTTGGAAAATATTTTCCGAACTCTCCAATGTTGGCAGCTGTTGTTGCGACTACAGGTGTTATGTCGAAAGAAACATTTTTACAGGAGATGCGTGCTTCTTACAAACATAAATTTGCAAAGAAACCGGAAGTAATTGATGGAAATATGAAAGCATTGGAAATGGCTTTTGCAGCTGTAGAGGAGAGAGAAGATGAGAACAGATATCAATAAAATCAATGAACATACTCCACATACAGGGCTGACGGAAGGAATGCAGGTATTTGCTGCAGGAACTTCCAAATATTTTAAGACAGGTGAGTGGAGAAATAATACACCGGTTTATTTAGAGGACAACTGCAAACAGTGTCTGCTGTGTGCACCGGTCTGTCCGGACAGTTCCATTCCGGTCAAAGACCAGAAGAGAGGCGCATTTGACTTAGATCACTGCAAAGGCTGCGGTATCTGTGCAAAGGTGTGTCCGTTCGGAGCAATCAAAATGAAGGAGGGCGTAGAATAATGGGAATCAAAGAACGTATGTCAGGTAACGAGGCCGTTGCCTACGCAATCAAACAGGTAAATCCAGATGTTATGCCGGCATTTCCGATTACGCCGTCCACAGAGATTCCGCAGATGGTATCCACATACATTGCAAATGGCGAGATCGATACAGAGTTTATTCCGGTCGAGAGTGAGCATTCTGCAATGAGTGCCAGTATTGGAGCAGAGGCTGCAGGTGCAAGAACCTTGACTGCAACTTCTTCCGCGGGTCTGGCTCTGATGTGGGAGGAACTGCTGCTGGCAGCTTCCAACCGTATGCCGATCGCTCTGACACTGGTAAACCGTACTCTTTCCGGCCCGATCAACATCAACTGTGATCATACCGATGGTATGGGAGCCCGCGATACCGGATGGATTCAGATTTATGCAGAGAACAATCAGGAAGTATATGATAATTTTATTCAGGCATACCGCATTGCCGAGCATAAAGATGTCCGCCTGCCAATTATGATTTGTCAGGATGGTTTTATTACCAGTCACGCAGTAGAGAATATTGAATTATTAGAAGATGCACCGGTCAAAGAGTTCGTCGGTGAATATCATCCGGAGGAGTATTTGTTAAATCCGGGGAAACCGGTTTCTGTTGGACCATATGCAGTATCTAACTTTGTAATGGAAAGTAGAAAAAATCAGCTGATTGCGCTTGAGAATGCAAAACAGGTCATCTTAGATGTAGCCAAAGAATTTGCAGGAATTTCCGGCAGAGAGTATGGCCTTTTTGAAGAATATAAGACAGAAGATGCAGACTATGTGATGGTCATCATTGGTTCCGCAGCAGGAACGGCAAAAGAGGCTGTAGACGAGCTACGCGAGGAAGGAAAGAAAGTCGGAGTTCTGAAACTGCGTGTTTTCCGTCCGTTCCCGGCAGAAGAAATCGTAGAAGCAATCAAAAATAATTGTAAGGCAGTAGCCATTATGGATCGTTGCGAGAGCTACAACGGAAATGGAGGACCACTTGGTTCTGAGATTGCAGCTGGTCTGTACCGCACCAGAACTTATATGGAAGCAATTAATTACATCTACGGACTTGGTGGGCGTGATTTTACTGTTGAAGAAGCAAAAGATGTATTTGCAGAACTGGAAGATGTAGTAGAAAATGGTAAACCGGTAACACAGTATCAGTATATCGGTCTGAGAAAATAGGAGGCAGAGTGATGAGCGAATATAAATTTAAAGAAGTTATGAGCAAACCGGAACGTCTGGCTCCGGGACATAGAATGTGTGCAGGATGTGGCGCAACTATCGCAGTTCGTGCTGTATTGCGCGCACTGCATGAGGGAGATCAGGCCGTTATCGGTAACGCAACCGGATGCCTGGAAGTTTCTTCTTTCATGTATCCATATACTGCATGGGAGGACAGCTATATCCATAACGCATTTGAAAATGCAGGTGCTACATTAAGTGGTGTGGAGACTGCATACAAAGCGCTGAAAAAACGTGGCCGTCTGCCTGAAGATGCCACATTTAAATTTATTACCTTTGGTGGTGACGGCGGTACGTACGATATCGGTTTCCAGTCTCTTTCCGGAGCAATGGAGCGTAATCATGATATGGTATACGTTTGTTACGACAATGGTGCGTATATGAACACTGGTATCCAGCGTTCTTCTGCAACACCGATGTATGCAGATACCACAACCACGCCAGTAGGTACACAGTCCAACGGTAAAATGCAGAACAGAAAAGATCTGGCATCTATCATCGCAGATCATGATGTTCCGTATGTTGGTCAGACAACCATGATCGGCAATTTCTCCGATCTTCACAAAAAAGCAGAGAAAGCTATCTACACAGAGGGTGCTGCTTTCTTAAATATCATGACTCCATGTCCGCGTGGATGGCGTTATGATACAGCAGACATTATGAAAATCTGCAAACTTGCAGTTGAGACCTGTTACTGGCCGATGTTTGAAGTAGAACATGGTAAATGGCGTTTGACATATGAACCGAAGAAGAAACTGCCAATTGAAGACTTTTTGCGCGAACAGGGCAGATTCAAACATCTGTTTAAGCCAGGTAATGAGGATCTGATCGCACAGTTCCAGGCTGAAGTTGACCGTCGTTGGGAAGATCTTCAGTATAAATGCGCACGATAATCCGGGAGGAATAAATAGATGACTTTGTTATCCTATCAGGTATTTCAGACAGTGGTGGGACAGGGAAGTTTCCAGAAGGCGGCAGAGATTTTAAATCTGACGCCTTCTGCAGTCAGTCATGCAATCGCATCGATGGAGCAGGAGCTGGGATTTTCCCTGTTTACGAGAAATAAGGCTGGGGTTGCCCTGACCAATTATGGAGAACATCTGCTTCCCTATGTGAATGCAGTGTTAAACAGTGATGAGAGTCTGCAGCAGGCAATCGCAGGACTGAACGGATTGAAAATGGGAAATGTGAAAATGGGTTGTTTTTCCAGTGTATGCACAAACTGGATGACAGACATTATCCATTCCTTCCATCAGCGGTACCCGGATATTAATATCGAGCTGTATCAGGGAACTTATGCGGATGTATCTTATTGGATCAAAAACGGAATCGTAGATATTGGCTTTCTGTCAATGTCTTCCGCCGGAGATCTGCCAATTGAGCCTTTGTATTGTGATCCGCTGCTCTGTGTAGTTCCAAAAGACTATCGGAAAAGGGAAGATACGCCATATATGACACCAGATGAGATGAAAGACGAAGTCTTTGTCTCTCAGATGGAGACTACTGATGCGGATATCGCAATTTTCATGAAACAGAATGGATTGGGAAACGTGCGGATGGACTATCACGTTGTGGATGATCTGTCTACGATTGCACTGGTGGCAGCCGGACTTGGTATCTGCATTATGCCGGAGTTGGTTATGAATGACATTCCATATGAAGTAGATCGTTATCCAATGATGCCGGAGGCACATCGTGTCATTGGCATATCAGCATTAAACCCGAACTTCCTTGCCCCGGCAGTTAAAATGCTTTACCAGCATGTTATAGAAAAGTATAAGACGATAGAAGAAGCATAAGAGAGTTACGGTGCCTATTCTTAACCTTCCGTATAGCAAAAATTGTGCTCTGGTTGAATTGCACAAAAATAATGCCAGAATGTACGAAAATTTGCTGAATTAAATAAATTCACAAAAAATTAATAAATTTCATTGACTTTTTATCGCGATGAGGGTAATATTACAGACATCAAAGGCAAAGGTGCTGAGAAGAATAAGCTTCCGGTGCCTTTTTCTATTTTCCGGGATAAGGATCCTGTGAGGGCAGATGGCAGAATTTGCGAACAAATTGTTACCTGTTTTTATAGTGGTTCAAATGCCCGGGCAATAGAAAAACTCTGATAGCGACACAAAGGGGTGTCATCTGCAGGCTAGCGGCAGATGGCATCTCTTTTTTGTTTGACAGTATACTTTCTTGTAAAACAGTGTCGTTTTAAGTAAAGATTCCTTGGAATCGAAAAACTAGGAGGTAAGTTATGACACAGGAGATTATGACTTTTATTAATGACAACATATTTGGTGTCTGGTTTCTGATAGGTGCCGCATTGGTATTCTGGAT
>NZ_CAKRAS010000002.1 GCF_934295145.1 uncultured Eubacterium sp.
CTCTTACACTGCCATTCCACCCTTACATTAACAATGAGCGATACACAGAATCCTGTTTCACTCCGCCATGCGATCTCTCAAATTGCCCTGCAATTTTCGATACACGGCATTCGCCGTATCCAGCCCCGTATTCATCAAATTTTCTCTGTAAGCCAGCTTACTCAAAAATCTGCTGAATAGGTGTCTGCGCATGGCTCATTGCTAACGCGGTATATTTCTGTTGCACTGTCCTTGGAGTCGCCTCCACCGGATGTTATCCGGCATCCTGCCCTGTGAAGCCCGGACTTTCCTCACCTGCGGTCTTTCGACACTTGCAGCCGCGATCATTTGTCTTACTTGAATTGTAATTTTTTAATTATTTTATACTGTTATACATGAAAACAGCTTCCACCGATGAATTCCCGCAAAATCGAATTGTGTCCGATATTTTCTCCCGGAACCGGAAGGAAATAATCTAGGAATTTCAACAGCTTTTTTGCCTCCGGATATTCCGGGCAATCCGGCTCGATGGAAAAGAGCAAAGGCTCCGCATATAATTTTAACACAGATAATTCATAAATCAAGGCCGAATTAAACATTACGTCCGCTTCTTCCTGATATGGAAAGATATTTTTCTCTTCTCCGCGCCGTACAGAACTCCATCTGGCCAGTGTTTCCCGGGCTGTGGTGTTCCTTGTGCGGGCATCCCGCACCATGCGCCGAATCAATCGTCCGTCCGCTGTGGACAGATTATTATGATCGTCAATATTTAACTGTGTCAATGCACTGATATAAATTTTATATTTATTTTCTTTCGGCAATTCATAGGAAAGCTTTTCGTTCAATCCGTGAATCCCCTCAATAACAAGCACATCATCCGCTCCCATCCGCAACGGTTTCTGGCGGTATTCCCGATGACCTGTCTTGAAATTAAATACTGGAAGTGTCACTTCTTTTCCGGCAAGCAGTTCTGTCATACACTGATTAAATAAAGGAATATCAAGCGCTTCCAGACATTCAAAATCGTACTCGCCATTCTCATCCAGCGGTGTTTCCTCCCGATTACAATAAAAATCATCCAGTGAAATCGGGTGAGGTTTTAACCCATGGGCTGTCATCTGAATAGATAACCTGTGGGAAAATGTTGTTTTTCCGGAAGACGACGGTCCTGCGATCAATACAAATTTCTTTCTGCGGTCTGCCGCAATCGTCTCCGCGATATCACCGATTTTCTGCTCCATATAGGATTCCTGCACCAGGATCATATCCTGGATCCGACCGGAAGCAATCACGTCATTGAGTTCACCAACAGTACGGATTCCCATATCAATGCCCCACTGTGCAGAATCGTTCAGTGTTGTAAATAATTTATCCGATGCAGCAAACTCTGTTACATTCCTGGTATTTTTGTCCGGGAACATCAGCATAAATCCATTCTGATAAGAAATCAGATCAAAATAGTTCAGATAACCGGTGCTTGGCACCATATATCCATAATAGTAATCCGGAAATCCCTGCAGTTCATAAACATTCACCCTGGAACTGCGACGGTAGCGCATCAGGCGCACTTTATCCATCCGTCCCATTTCTTTAAACCTTGCCGATGCATCCTGTGTATTCATATTGTATTTTACGATTGGAAGATCTGCTGCCACATAACTAAGCATTTTTTCCTTCAATGCCTGCAGCATCTTCTGATCCGGCACGGAAATAGATCCATGATACCGGAATTCACAGTAATATCCCTGTCCGATAGAATGCTGCACCAGAAGTTCCAGATTTGGATATAACTTCCAGGCTGCAGCCTCCATCAGAAGTGTCACACTTCTCCGATAGGTATCTTTGCCCGGTTTCTGTGCGGTTGTGATAAATTCCAGCTCTCCGTCCCGCAAAACAGACTGACTCAGTTCTCTGAGATCATGCTGAAACTTCACCAGCACAATATCATCCGTATATGCCTTCTGATATTCATCTGCAATCTGCTGAAATGTGGTATCTTTCGGATACTCCCGCTTTGTTCCCTGAATTATAATGCTACATGTCTGCTGTCCCATATCTTTTTAACGCCTCCAGAATCAACTGCTTCTTCTCCTGTACCTGCGCCATGCGGATGCTGATCCGCTCATTTTCCGGCTGCGAAGCCAACTGCTCACTTACAGAATCCACCGTGCGAAGTTCCCGCCCCAGCCACTCCAGTAAGACCGGATGTTTTTTTTGCAATAATACAGGTCCAAACGCATCTTCCACCTGCTCATCCAAAGAATCATCTATTGAAACAGGCTCTTTTCCCTGTATCACTTTCATCATTGGATAATATTTCCCGTCTTCAAGAATCATTTCCTCTTCCACGATCTGCATGCCATGCGCACGCAGATACTGGCGCACCTGCGCAATCTCTGACTGCGGCTGCAGGATCAGTTCCTCCTCACCGGTCAGCGCATGCGCTCCCTCTGAAAGGATCTTCATCACCAGACCACCGCCCATTCCTGCGATCAGAATAGAGTCTGCCTCTCCCGGCTGCAATGCAGCCAGTCCATCCGACAGACGGGTTTCGATTCTGTCCGACAACCCCTGCTGTCCGATATGTGCCGTTGCCTGCTGCAACGGTCCTTTTCCAATATCCATGGCAATGGCTGACGGAATCACGTTTTTCTGACACAGATAAATCGGTATGTAACCGTGATCCGTTCCGATATCTGCCAGACGCTTCCCCGGTGTGATCAGTTCAGCCAGTGCCATCAGCCGCTTTGATAAACGAATCGCCATATTAGTCCAGATAATCCTTTAATTTTCTGCTGCGGCTCGGATGGCGCAATTTCCGCAGTGCTTTTGCTTCGATCTGACGAATACGCTCACGGGTAACGTTGAATTCTTTTCCAACTTCTTCCAGTGTACGCGCACGTCCGTCATCCAGTCCGAAACGCAGTCGCAGTACTTTCTGCTCACGGTCTGTCAGTGTGCTTAAAACTTCTACCAGCTGCTCTTTTAACAGGGTAAATGCTGCTGCATCTGCCGGAACCGGTACATTATCATCCTGAATAAAGTCACCTAAATGACTGTCCTCCTCTTCGCCGATCGGAGTCTCTAAGGATACCGGCTCCTGGGAAATCTTTAAGATTTCACGTACACGTTCTACCGGCATATTCATCTCTTCTGCAATTTCTTCCGGAGTAGGTTCACGGCCAAGCTCCTGCAGTAACTGTCTGGACACACGGATCAGCTTATTGATCGTCTCAACCATATGCACCGGAATACGGATGGTACGGGCCTGATCCGCAATGGCACGGGTGATGGCCTGACGGATCCACCAGGTTGCATAGGTACTGAATTTATAGCCTTTTCTATAATCAAACTTCTCTACAGCCTTGATCAGACCAAGGTTTCCTTCCTGTATCAGGTCAAGGAACAGCATACCACGTCCCACATAACGCTTTGCAATACTTACAACAAGTCGCAGGTTTGCCTCTGCCAGACGTTTTTTCGCCTCCTCATCGCCAAGTTCCATGCGTTTTGCAAGCTCTATTTCTTCCTCCGCAGTCAGCAGCGGAACTTTACCGATCTCTTTTAAATACATACGAACCGGATCCTCGATACTTACGCCATCTGGTACGGACAGATCGATTTTTTCCATCTCCACATCATTTTCCACATCCTCGTCATCGATGAGGATATCGTCATCATCATCCGTAATACGAAGGACATCGACATGGTTTGCCTCCAGGAAATCCAGAATCTTGTCAATCTGCTCCGGACTCAGGGCAAAATCTTTGAAATGGTCATTGATTTCCTGATACTCGAGCATATTTTTTTTCTTTTTTGCCAGCGCCAGCAGTTCCTGGAGTTTCGCCTGGAATTTTTCTGCGCGCTCAGCTCTTTCTCTCATTTTCTGATCGTTTTTCTCTGCCATTTTGTTCATCCTTCCATGTTTTTAGTCTGTATAGTTTGTCCTCAATCAATCGAAATATGCATTTTCTGCAGCTGCGCCAGCTGTTGTTTGTCTGCGATCAGCTTCTGCAAACCGGTCAGATCCATTGGATCCAGATTCCTGGAGCGCGCATCCATGCTGTTTTTCTTAATCCTGAGAATCGTTTCTTTTAATGCTTTTTCTTTTTCCTGTCTGGTTTCCACCGGATGCAGGCGTGCGTGAAACAGGGCTGCTGCCTCCCGCTGCTGTTCTTCATCGGTAAACCGGCTGATGATCTGCGCAGGATTGATCTCTCCCTGGGCATGCTGCTCATACAAAAGCTGCGCCACTTCTTGAAAAATCTCTTCTGTAAAATCTTCCGGTCCGATATAGTTCTCTGTCAGATCAAATAACCGCTCGTCTTCGATCAGCCATGTCAGAAACAGCCGCTGCGACTGCTTCATGCCATCCTCTTTTTTCTTCTTTTCATTAATCCCGCTCTTTAACGTCGTGCGCTCCCGCTCTTTTGTCAGGCCGCCTCTCGTTCCCTCCGAGCGAACCAATGACCGCAGCTGTTCAAAACCAATCTGGTATTTGGCAGCCACCGCCTCAATATAATTTTCCCGTTCCAGTTCTTCCTCAAAATTCAGAATTTTCCGGGCAACGGCATAGAAAAATTCTGTCTTGCTTTCCGGATCTGCCAGATTGTAATCACGCTCAAGCATCCGTACTTCATACATAAAACTGTTTTCCGCATCATCGATACGCTTCTGATATTCTTCCGCACCCAGGGCTTTGATAAATTCATCCGGATCCTTATACGGTCGCATGTTGATGACTTTTGCCGTCAATCCCGCCTCCTTCAGGATCGGAATGGCGCGCAGTGCGGCTTTCACTCCGGCACCATCACTATCGAAAGTCAGATACACTTCCTTCGTGTACCGTTTCAGCAGATTTGCGTGACCTGAAGTAAAGGACGTTCCAAGAGAAGCCACCGCATTGTCAAACCCTGCCTGATGCAGTGCGATCACATCCATATATCCCTCGCAGAGCAAAATATGCGGTCTGCGGGAAGCACGGGCAAAATTCAGTCCGTACAGATTTCGGCTCTTGTCAAAGATCACGGTTTCCGGAGAGTTCAGGTACTTGGGTTCTCCCTCACCCATGACTCGTCCACCAAATCCAATGACACGGTTATTGGCATCCATGATAGGAAACATCGCCCGGTTCCAGAATTTGTCATACCCGCCCCGGCGTTCGTCGATGGTCACCAGACCGCTGTCTTTGAGCAGATCGTCCTCGTAGCCCTGTTTTTTCAGATACTGATACAGATCGTCACTGAATTTATTGGAATAACCCAGACCGAAATGTTGCATCGTCTCCTTGCTGAGCTGACGTTCCTCAAAATACTGCAGGGCATGTGCTCCCTGCGGGCTTCGCAACAGCATGTAAAAATACTTTGCCGCCACTTTATTCACTTCCAGAAGTTTGCTGCGCTTATCGGCAGCTTCCCGCTGTGCTGCGGTCATCTCCTGCTTTGGCAGTTCAATGCCGGCGCGGTCTGCCAGACTCTGCATGGCCTCCTGAAATGTAAAATTTTCATATTGCATCATAAATGTGAAGACGTTTCCGCCTGCCCCGCATCCAAAACAGTAATACATCTGTTTGCCCGGAGAGACAGAAAAGGACGGTGTCTTTTCATTATGGAAAGGACAGAGTCCAAAATACGTACTTCCTCGTTTCTGAAGACGCACATAACCGGAAATGACATCCACCACGTCATTTCGGGAACGCACTTCTTCAATCAGTTCATCGGAATAGTAAGCCATAATACCTTCCTTTATCTCAGTTTGAGTTTTAACTCCCACTTCTGCAAGTGGCAAACCACAGCAAGCCTCACATACGTTCGACTTGAATCTGTTTTCCTATTATAAAACGACATTCTTGTCTATCATTTAGTAAACCTGCCAGGATTTTGGCATAAAATACTCACTGTATTTGGCCAACGCATACTGATCCGTCATTCCGGCGATGTAATCACAGACCACTCTGTCATTTTCCTCGCCATCTTCCAGCATCTGCAGGTAATAAGACGGCAGCAAATTGATATGCTTCAGATAATACACAAACAAACGTTCAAGCAGCTCCTTAGCCTTTGTCTCCTCCCCCTTCGCAACCGGGTTGGTGTATACACTCTGAAACATAAACTGACGCAGTCCCTGCATGGCTTTCGCCACATCCTCCGACATGCAGATATCATCTTTATCCCAGCTCTGGTAAATGATATCATGGATCAGCGTGTTCAGTCGTTCTCTTGTGTCAAATCCAAGGATTTCCCTGTATTCTAACGGAATGTCATCCTCCCGAAGCACCTGTGCCCGGATGGCATCGTCAATATCATGATTAATATATGCAATTTTGTCAGATAAACGCACAATTTTCCCTTCCAGTGTGGAAGGCATCAGGCTGGTCTGGTGATTCAGGATTCCATCCCGGACTTCCCAGGTCAGGTTCAGTCCTTTTCCCTCTTTCTCCAGCTTTTCCACGATACGCACACTCTGCTCATTATGCTTGAAACCACCTTCGCACAGCTCGTTGAGCATTCCCTCACCGGCATGACCAAAAGGCGTATGTCCCAGATCATGGCCCAGCGCGATTGCTTCCACCAACGATTCATTCAGCCGGAGTGCCTTTGCGATGGTTCGGGCATTCTGTGACACTTCCAGTGCATGGGTCAGACGGGTGCGATAGTGATCTCCCTGCGGAGATAAAAACACCTGTGTCTTATGCTTCAATCTTCGAAAAGATTTGCAATGCAGAATCCGGTCACGGTCACGCTGAAAAACCGGACGAATATCGCATTCCGGTTCTTCTCTGTCACGTCCTCTTGAATTCTGGCTCAAGGTTGCATAAGGACTCAAATATGTACGTTCTGATAATTCCATCTGTTCACGAATTGTCATACGCTTGTTATACTCCCTGTATCTTACCACAAGATTTTATAAAAATGATATAAAACGAAAGACATCCTACTTTATATTTTCCGTGTTTCTTTCCTGTTTCCTTTTTTTATATTAATTTTTTTAATATTTTTTTCTTCAGAGCCCACATTCACAAAATCGCTTTTTCAAAGCTTTCTTTTTGCTCATTACACATCCTCGATCTGCCAGTCGATGGGTTCGATTCCGTTTTTCTCCAGGAAAGCATTTGTCTGGCTGAAATGCTTGCATCCGAAAAATCCACGATACGCTGACAGTGGGCTTGGATGCGGTGCTTCCAGTATCAGATGTTTCGGATTATCCAGCATGCTTTTTTTCATCTGCGCCGGACGTCCCCAAAGCAAAAATACGATGGGACGATCCTGCGCATTGACTGCACGGATGACCGCATCGGTAAACTGCTCCCACCCGATGCCGCGATGAGAATTGGCCTGATGCGCCCGCACGGTAAGTACGGTATTCAGCATCAGTACCCCCTGTTTCGCCCATTTTACCAGATATCCGTTATTTGGGATCTTGCAGCCCAGATCATCATGCAGCTCCTGATAAATGTTTACCAGAGACGGCGGCACTTCCACATCCGGTTTTACAGAAAAACAGAGTCCGTGCGCCTGTCCGTCATTGTGATATGGATCCTGTCCAAGAATCACAACTTTGACATCCTTTAACGGTGTCAGATGAAAAGCGTTAAAAATATCGTCCGGATTTGGAAAAATCTGTCTCGTCCGATATTCTTCCAACACTTTTTTATATAAATCTTTGTAATATGGTTTTTTAAATTCTTCTGCCAATGGCTGCTGCCAGTCATTTGTAATTGGTGGCATACTCTCTCCCCTCGATTCCTGATATTTCTGCAAACAAGATATTTTTGCAGAAACTCTTTTCTATATTTGATTTGTGCCAGTCATTCTCTAACGGCGCACAGATACGCCTTTTTCTGCCAGATAATTTTTCAGTTCCATGATCTCCAGCTCTTTATAATGGAACAGGGATGCTGCCAGTGCCGCATCCGCCTTTCCTTCGGTCAGTGCTTCATAAAAATGTTCTTTTGTGCCTGCGCCGCCAGATGCGATCACCGGAATGGATACATTTTCTGCGATCAGGCGGGTCAGTTCCAGATCATAACCGGACTTTGTGCCGTCACAGTCCATGCTGGTCAGAAGGATTTCTCCGGCGCCCAGCTTATCCACTTTCATGGCCCATTCCACAGCATCGATTCCAACATCGATTCTTCCACCGTTTTTATAAATATTCCATCCACTTCCGTCCTCTCTTCGGCGGGCATCAATCGCAACAACCACGCACTGACTGCCAAATTTGTCTGCTGCATCGGAAATCAGATTCGGTGTGTTGATGGCAGATGAGTTAATCGAAATTTTGTCCGCGCCCTCTCTCAACAATGCACGAAAGTCATCAACGGTACGGATACCACCACCGACTGTAAACGGGATAAATACATTTTCTGCCACTTTTCGCACCATATCAACAACGGTATTTCTGGCATCGGAAGAAGCGGTAATATCAAGAAAAACGACCTCATCTGCACCCGCTTTATCGTAAGCCGCTGCGATTTCCACCGGATCTCCCGCATCTCTCAAATTCACAAAATTAACGCCCTTTACCACACGGCCGTTATTGACATCCAGGCACGGAATAATTCTTTTTGTAAACATTATGCACGCCCTCCTTCGATTTCTGCAAAGTTTTTCAAGATCTGCAATCCCACGGTACTGCTTTTCTCCGGATGGAACTGGCAGGCAAACAGGTTGCCTTTCTCCACGGATGCATGAATACATGTACTGTACTCCGTAGTTGCCTTCACAATTTCAGGCTCCTCTGCATGCAGATAATAAGAATGAACGAAATATACATACGGGTGTTCTTCCATTCCGGCAAATAATCTGCCATTGTTATGGAAGTCCAGGGAATTCCAGCCGATATGCGGAATCTTTAATCCCTCTTTATCCGGAATGCGTCGGATCTGGCCTTTTAACAGACTAAGTCCTTCCACACCCGGGCTTTCTTCGCTGCTCTCAAAAAGCAGCTGCAGTCCCAGACAGATTCCAAGAAACGGTGTCTGTTTCTCGTTTAATTCACAAATAACTTTGTCCAGCTCCAGACGTTTCAGATTTGCCATGGCATCACCAAAGGAACCAACGCCAGGCAGGATTACCTTATCAGCATTCAGAATCGTCTGAAAATCACGGGTGATCACACTCTCCTCTCCGATATGTGCCAGCGCTTTTTCCACGCTTTTTAAGTTGCCCGCATCATAGTCGATAATTGCAATCATCTTTTTCACTCTCCCTCTACTTTGTGTTCAGTTCCATCCAGAATTCCACACCATCTTCATGGTTGATCACACCACACTGCTGGTGGAAGGAATCCATAATTGCTTTTACAATGGACAGACCGATGCCGCTGCCGCCGTATTCTCTCGTCCGCGCCTTGTCTACTTTGTAGAATTTCACCCAGATTTTATCAATATCTTCCTCCGGAATCAGCTGACCGGTGTTGAATACGCTGACACGCAATTTATCTTCGAAACGTGTGTAGAACACACGGATCACTTTTTCTCCGTCCGCATGGTTGATGGCGTTGCTCATGTAGTTCGTAATGACTTCTTCTACTTTAAATTCATCCCCCCATACCCAGGCTTCTTCCGAATTCTCCAACTCCAGATGAATACCTTTCTGTTCCATCAGAATTTTAGTCGAATTTGCCACGCCACGGATCAGTTCTGTCATATCAAAACGCTCCATGACTACTTGATCGTTGCCAAATTCCAACTGATTCAAAGTCAGGAGTTTCTTGACCATACGATTCATTTTATCTGCCTCATCAATAATAACATCACAGTAAAACTCTCGACTTTCCGCGTCATCATTGATGCATTCCTGAAGACCTTCCGCATAGCCCTGAATCAGTGCCAGCGGTGTCTTTAATTCATGAGATACATTGGACAAAAATTCTTTTCGCATCTCATCGATCTGTATCTTCTTTTCAATATCATCCTGCAGTTCCACGTTAGCAGTTTTCAACTCAGAAATCGTCCGTTCCAGATTTTCCGATAAACGGTTGATATGATTTCCCAGTTCTTCCACTTCATAACTGTTCGAACGATTGCTTTCGTATTTTGCATTGAAATCCAGATCTACCATTCGTTTGGAAATATCCGTCAACTGTTGCAACGGTTTTGTAATATGTCTCGTTGTAAAAAATGCCACCAACAGACTTGACACGATAGCTGCCGCTCCCACAAACAGCAAAAATCGATTGGAAATAGCCGCACTTTCCCTGATGCTTTCCACTGCCGTACGCATCAGTATCATATCGCCATTTTCCAGTACACCCACCAGCACCAGATATTCGGAATCCAGACGGGTATCGTTCTTGCGCAGCAACTGATACTGATCATTGGAATACAGCACTTCCATATCATCCGTATGAAGCAAAACATTCCAGAGTTCTCCCCGCAAGGTATCCAGATCATTGACAGAAGAACGCAAAACTTTTCCGTCCGGTTGCAAGATCAGTGTCATAATATTACCGTTGGAACACAGATTATCAAAAGTTACGGTAAACTCATCCGATTCCAGCTTATCCTGTTCACTGGCATTGGAAATCGTCTCATAATTTTCCATCAGAAGATTCTTTTTATTGTGCATATAATAACGCGGTAACAACGTGGTGTTCAACACCCAGCAAAGCAGAATTGCCCCTGCTACCAGCAGGCTGACAATGGAAGTGACCTGCCGCGTCAGAGAATGTTTTTTCATAATACTCCTTTATACCTCAAACTTATATCCCATGCCCCATTGACATATCAGCTTGTCTGATATGGGCGCGAATGCGCATCTTATAACCATTGAGGGGTTTAGACCATATGGGGCATCATTCTTTGTCAAACCTCAAACTTATATCCCATGCCCCATATGGTCTTTATGTATTCGCCTTTGTCCCCCAGCTTGCTACGCAACTTTTTAACATGGGTATCAATGGTTCTTGCATCGCCAAAATAATCATAATTCCATACATGATTCAGGATTTTTTCACGAGACAGCGCAATTCCCACATTTTCCATAAAATAGGTAAGCAGTTCAAATTCTTTGAAACTCATCTCAACATTTTTTCCGTCAATCGTTACGGTATGTGCATTTTTATCCAGACAGATACCACCAATTTCAAGACTTCCTTCAACACTGAGCTGATTCGTACGACGCAGGATTGCTTCTACACGTGCCACAAGAATCTTCGGTGAAAACGGTTTTGAAATATACTCATCCACACCAAGTTCAAAGCCCATCAGTTCATCGCTCTCATCACTTTTCGCCGTCAGCATAATGATCGGCACTTTGGATGACTCCCGGATCTCACGGCAGACTTCCCAGCCATTCATTTTCGGCATCATGACATCCAGAATGATCAATGCTATGTCTTTGTCCTCATAAAACAGATCCAGCGCTTCCTCACCATCTCCGGCTTCCACTACATCAAAATCGTGTTTTACCAGAAAATCGCGTACCAGCTTGCGCATTCTACTTTCATCATCAACCACAAGAATTTTTAATTTATCCATCATAAGTCCCTCCGGTCTTCTATATCTATGTCTATTTTATTTGTTCGAGTATATCTGATAAATGTGTCTATTTTATGGAAATCACAAACTTATATACTGAAAAAACCAAAAATGACACCGAAAGCGACTGAGCTTCCAGTGTCATGTATGGAGATGAGGGGAATCGAACCCCTGTCCGAAATTCCAGCCACCGTACTTCTACGAGCGTAGTCACTGTATTGACATTCCCTCTGCCGAACACCCAGTAACCGGTTTTCGGTTTCAGTAGCTTCATATTACGCCCTTATACGCAAAGCTTTGTATAAGTCGTTTCCTGCATGGTCGATGCCTGGGTCCGAAAGTGCAGGTGCTCCCGGTCAGACAAGCTGCAACTTAGGCAGCCAGTGCTAATTTATTATTATCAGCGTTTATATTTAGATTTGAAATTTAACGCATTTCATACGGCTCGCTTCTCCGGCTTTTAAAACCCCGTCGAAACCAGTACATCCCCGAATCACTTCGGCGGATCATGCCAGTTATCAGAAACTTATCCTTCTGATCTTTGTTATTATATGGGATTTTTTTCGGTTCGTCAAGAGAAAAGCCTCTGTCTAAACCAACAGTTTATTTTCTTTTTTCTAAACTTCGATCAAAAAAACATCATTCGTTACAGCAATAGTTAATACAGGTTCTTCACTTTAAATTCACGTTCCACTTCACGCCGCTGATCTTTCTTCGCGATATCTTGACGTTTATCGTACAGTTTTTTACCACGGGCAAGTCCGATCTCGACTTTGATCAGATCCCCTTTGATATAAACCTTCAGTGGAACCAGTGTATATCCTTTCTCTGCGATTTTTCCTGCCAGCTTATTGATCTCATATTTATGAAGCAGCAGTTTTTTCGGACGCAGCGGGTCCCGATTGAAAATGTTTCCCTTTTCGTATGGGCTGATATGCAATCCATATGCGATCACTTCTCCATTCTCTATTCGGATAAAGGATTCTTTGACACTGCATTTTCCCATACGCACAGATTTTACTTCCGTTCCGTGCAAAGCTACTCCTGCCTCATATGTCTCATCAATAAAATAATCATGATATGCTTTTTTATTATTTGCGACTAATTTATATCTGTCTTTTCCCATAATTTTTCTCTCTATACTTTCTGCCTCTGCTAAAATTCTTTTATCTCAGCCCGAAATATCTGTTCCGGATTACCCAAACAGGTACTTTTCCAACTGAGATTGCAGGTCTACATTTAAAATTTCCACCAAAAATAATATTTCTATTTTATGCTTCTTCGACATCAGATTTTTTTGGTTCCACCAATTCAAAATCAATTCTGCGCACCAGCTTATCTGTACCGATCACACGGATTTTTACCGTCTGTCCGAGTTTATAGCTTTTTCCGGTATTCTCACCCACCATCTCGTAGGTACTTTCAATATAATTATAGTAATCTCCGCGCAGCGTTGTGACATGCACCATGCCTTCTACCGTGTTTGGAAGTTCCACATACAGGCCATAATTTGTAATACCAGAAATAACGCCCTCGTACTCATTTCCGATACGACTTTCCATGTATTCTACTTTTTTCATTTTTATAGTCTCGCGCTCTGCCTCATCTGCCCGGCGTTCCAACTGGCTTGCCTGCTGTGCCACGCCCGGAAGGATTTTCCAGTAATGCTCCATCCGCTTTTCATTCATCCTTCCACGCAGGCTGTCCTTAATGATCCGATGGATCTGCAGATCCGGATAACGGCGGATCGGTGAGGTGAAATGACAGTAATACTGCGCTGCCAGTCCGAAATGTCCCACACATTCTACACTATATTTCGCCTGCTTCATGGAACGTAGTGTCAGACGGGAAATCAATCCCTCCACCGGGGTATCTTCTATTTTTGCAAGAAGTTTCTGCAATTCTTTCGGATGCACCTCATCAGAACCCATGTGGATATGATATCCAAAATTATTGATAAAGGTACTCAGTTTTTTGATTTTTTCTGTATCTGGCACTTCATGCGTACGGTACACAAATGGAATTTCCTGCCAGAAATAATCCTGTGCAACAGTCTCATTTGCTGCCAGCATAAAGTCCTCAATGATTTTTGTCGCTGGATTACGGTCATATGGCTTAATCTCCACTGGGTGTCCCTGACAATCTAAAATTACCTTTGTCTCCGGAAAATCAAAATCAATGGAGCCACGTTTCCGACGTTTTGCACGCAGCATATCTGCCACTTCCTTCATATCAAAAAACATCTGCACAAAATCTCTATACTCTTCTGTTTTTTCCGGATCTTTCAGCGTAATAATTTTATTTACATCCGTATAGCTCATGCGGCGGTCAACGTTGATGACAGATTCTGCAATACGATGATCCACAATGTTTCCTTTTGCATCAATTTTCATAATACAGCTTAAAGTCAGTCGATCCTCGCCCTGATTCAGAGAACAGATTCCATTGGATAACGTATGCGGCAGCATTGGAATCACGCGATCCACCAGATAAACACTTGTGCCACGTTTCAACGCTTCTACATCCAGCGCGCTATGCTCCTGCACATAGTTTGTCACATCTGCAATATGCACACCAAGCTGCCAGAAATCACCATCTCTGGTCAGTGTCACTGCATCATCTAAATCTTTGGCATCCTCACCATCAATGGTAACGGTCTGCCAGTCTCTGAGATCCATACGTCCTGCCATATCCGCAGAAGTCACATCTTTTGAGACACGCTCTGCCTGATTCAGCACTTTTTCCGGAAATTCCACTGGAAGTCCGTAGGCACGCACCAAAGACATAATGTCCGTACCCGGGTCATTTTCATGACCGATGATCTCAATAACTTTTCCCTCCGGTTTCTTGCCTTTTCCACCGTAAGAAGTCAGTTCCACTACCACTTTATGTCCAGTCACAGCACCTTTAGAACGCTCCACTGGCACAAAAATATCCATATTGATCCTCGGATTATCCGGTCGTACAAAACCAAACGTCTTGTTTTTATCAAATGTACCAACCACGGTCTTTAAACCATGATCCACGATTTTTACTACTTTGCCTTCTCTGCGTTTTCCACTGGATGGAACCAGCGCAATCTGTACCACATCATCCTGAATGGCTCCATTTGTATTGCTTTCCGAAATAAAAATATCTTCATCCTCACCCTCAATGGTGACAAATCCAAAACCACGGGCATGCGCAGTAAATACACCAGTCAGGTTCGGGCTGGTGCCTTTTGTATATTTTCCCTTTGTGGACACCTCAACTTTGCCCTCTGCCACCAGTGCATCCAATACTTCCTGTAGTTCATGGCGCTGCGCTTTTGGCACATTCATTAGGATTGCGATTTCTTTTGCCTTCATCGGCACATACAGATCATCGCAGATCAGTTCATATACAATTTGTTTTCTCTCTTCTAATAATTCTTTCTTCATCTATTCTATCCTCATATGAAATACAGAAAAAGTGCATCGTTTGCACGAAGTGCTGTTATTTGATACTAAATTTCCTATCAAACAACAAAAGGCTGTCGTAAAACGACAGCCTCTTAGGTATTCTTACTGAAAACGTCCAATTGTCAGTACTGCAGAAACAATAAGGAACAGTGCCAGAAGAACTCTTGTGATCTTTACAAGCATTCCTTCCATAGAACGTCCTTTGTTCTTGCTCCAATAAGTATCGGATGAACCGGTCAAAGCTCCCAGTCCGTTATTCTTACCTTCCTGCATCAATACGATAACTGTCATGATAATACTTAATATAATAAATACGATCTGTATGATTGTTCTTGCGATTTCCACGATATCCACCTCCTGCGGTATAAATTAAATGGTCATAACACACCTATAACCATAACTGATAGATATGATACCATGTATCACCAGAAAAATCAATATTTTTTTATTTACAGTTTCAATCCTCGGAACCATTTATTTGGAATCACAAAGACACACACGATTCCGAGCACGATTGCTGCCACTGCTTTAAATGTCTCCAAACCACTTGTCATAGCCGCCGCAGCATCCCCGATCATAATATCATAAATCGTATTGTAAATACCGATTCCCGGCACGATTGGAAAAATTCCGGAAATCATGAAAACGTTCGACGGAACCTTTCTCCACACTGCAAACAGCCGCGCGCAGAACACAATCACCACGGTCGCCGCAAAACAGGCAATGGTGTTAGAAAATCTAAGTTTCACCAGCAAATATACCAGCCAGCCAAGGGTTCCTGTAATTCCACAGACAATGTACTGCTTTTTTGGCACATGAAACAGCACAGAAAAGGCGACAGTTGCAAGAAACGCAGCTGCAAGCTGCCCGATTGCATTGATCAACATATTTTCTTCCTCCCCGCTACAGTTTCAATCCCAGTCCCACGCCAATGGCAATGGAACAAAACACAAGAATTGCATCCAGAAGCCGGACGCATCCCGACAGATAATCACCATCCACAATATCGCGGATTCCATTGGTAAACGCTACTCCGGGAATCATTGGAATGATTGCCCCGGCAATGGCCAGATCCAAATGATCCGACACACCGATCCGCTGCAGGATCACGCAAAGAATCGTGACAATCAATCCGCCACTAATATCCAGCAATACTTTTGAAATATTGACCTGTTTCGCCTCCAGGAAAGAAAAAAACATCTGCAGGATCACACCGCACACAAACGCTGCCAGACAATCCCACATACTTCCACCAAACAGGAAACCAAAAGCCGCAGCACCGACACCGGAGGAAAGTACCAGTTCCCACACCGGCTCATTTTTCGCTGTCCGAATCTGTTTCAGCGTCTTTAACGCCGTATCCACCGACAGATTTTCCTGTTCGATCCTGCGGGAAAGTTCATTGATATCGCACAATTTCTTCATGTTAACAGAAATCGACGGCACATATTTCAATTTGGTGGAAGTATGCTCTTCCTGCTGATGCACATTGACAAACAGACCATTCGTGATGACATACATTTCCACTTCTTCCACCTGAAAATGATCCGCCACACGCTGAATGGTCTCCTCAACTCTTGAAATCTCTGCTCCATAACAAAGCAACGCTTCTCCCATGCCGATGATCAATTTCTGCACTTTTTTCAGCTGCTGCATGTTTTCCTCATTTCTGATTGCTTCCATACTTTATAAAAACCTTTCCCCGTTTTACAGTGAAAAATCAAATTCATCTGTTCCAAGATGTTCACTCTGATATTCCATCAGATACCCCGTCAGTTTTCCCCGATGACACTCTGTCGTCCAAGAGATCATATCCTCGATATTGGCCTCGGTGATCATCCCCGCTCTTCCAAGCGCTTCCAGATCTTTTAAACTTTCTCTTTTACAAATATCATAAACCAGATCTTTCAGATGTTCCGAAATAAATGCCTGATACGCCGCTTTTTGTGCAGGCATAAGCTGCATCGGATATTCCAGGCGAAACGCCGCCATCCGGCAGCGGATCAGAATCTGAGACCATTCCTGCAAAAGTGCGTCATACGCCGCATAATCATACCGTAGATTTCCATCCGCATCCTGACAAAACAGACCACTGATCTCCATCTTGCGGTACACCGGGTTTTCCGGGACATACAGTTTCACCTGATCTGCTTCTATTTCCATGCATTCCAGACGACCACATTCCTGAAACGCATCCTTCGGTATCTTTTTCACCGTTTCCGGAATCGTCACTTCCCGCAGATTGGCACGGCGCAACGCCATCGGCCCGACTTCCGTCACTTCTTTTGGAATCTTCCATGTCTCATTTTTCCCAAAATATTTGATTAGCGTATCGCCATGTTCTCCCCGACGGTAAAACGCATGGGCATCATTGTAAAAATACGGATTCTCCGGCTGCACGGTAATATGCTGAATACCATTCATGCTCGGACTCCAGCCGTAAGTATCTGTCAGAGCATGCTCACCCAGCCACTTCAAAGATGCCGGCAATTCCATTCCTTCCAGTTTGATACAACAACGAAATGCATCTGCACCCATCCGTGTCAAGCCTTCCGGCAGGGAAATCCGTTGTAACGCCTGGCAGCTCTCAAAAGCTTCTTCCTCAATCTGCTGCACACCTTCCGGAAGCACCACCTGCTGAATATGCATCTGTCCTTCAAAGGCATGCTGCTTTACGCAAACCGTTCCAGGCACAACTTCATAACATTCCCGCTCATCTTCTGCCCGCACGGCCACCAGCGCATATCCTTCCGGATGTTTCTCATATAAACCATATCCATCCGAAAAATAGTTTGGATTGTCCGGTGCCACTTCCAATGCAATTTTTCCCCATTCCCATGGGCGCACCAGCTCTGATACTGATGCCGGCAGATACATTGCCGTTACTGCTGTGACAAGCAGCACATTTTCACCGATTCTTTGTACACCGTCCTGCAATATCAGTTTTTCCAGACTCATGCACATTTTAAAGGCACCATCCCCGATTTCCGTCACCGTTCCCGGCACTTCAATGGTCTCAATCAACGCTCCATGCGAACTAAATGCCTCCGGCGCAATTTTTTTTACCGGAAGTCCATCAATTTCAGATGGAATCACGATATAAAGTTCTTCGCCCTTATACTCCTCGATAACGATTCCATCTACTTCTTTCCTATATTTGTAGTTGTTCCAATGCATCTGAAATTTCCTGCTGTCTTTCATACAATTGATATTTTTTGTTATATTTGAAATATTCTTTGCTTCCCTTGCGGCTGATAAATTTCATGCTGTTTGCATTGACCGTCAGGTCTGTTACCAAAATCAGCATCTCATTGCCGGTTCCAAAGATTTTTTCCACAAAGGCAAAGAGATTTTCCAATTCACGGCAGATCACTTCACTCTGTGCTTTCATATCCGCCACCTGATTGTCAAATGCTTCCTTAACAAACTGGAACGCTGCCTGAACGTTTTCGATGTCCTGCATGCGAAGCTCTTTGGCATCTTTTTGCAGTGTACGGATCATAAGCTGATAACTGCGGCGTGCTGCGCCGGACAGAGCATTGGCTTTGTCCTCCTGCTCCATCTCAAGCTGCACCTGATCTGCCCGCGCTTCCAGCAAGCCAGGAATCTCGGAACTTGTTCCTTTAAATGCCGCAAGCTCTGCCTTTAACTCTTTTAATACCGGGAGCAGACTGCGCAGTGCATCCTCAAACTCCACGTTTTTACGAATTTTATCTTGTAATGCATCCAGCAGCAGACCAAGCAGGGAAATACGCTCATCAAATGCTGCATTTTTTGCACGTTTGCGTACATCTGCATCGGCATTTCCGGAAAGAATCTGTGCCACACGGTAATCTTTTTTGTACTTCTGGTACAGGTCATAATAAGAAGCAAACTCCCGGGCAATCCGTTTGTTGTGCAGATACTGACCAACAAGCACTTCATCCACAGTAAATCCGTTTTCCTCATATAAATAAATGGTCTCTGACAGATCCTCCCATCCACGGGCAGTCACATAAGATTTGCCGTCCACGGTATTTTCAATAACATAAAAATCATTTTTCTTAATATCCAGATATGTCAGGATTGAGCCATGCAGACCCCTATTGACCGCATATTTGCGCCAAGTATCATAATCTGCTTCCACTTCCAGCACTTTCAGACGATCCATCGTTACGATATCAAATTCACGAACGGAACGGTTAAACTGCGGTGGATTTCCTGCGGTTGCAACCACCCAGCCCTGCGGAATCTGGTGTTTTCCAAAGGTTTTGTACTGTAAAAACTGCAGCATAGACGGAGCCAATGTCTCGGACACACAGTTAATCTCATCCAAAAACAGAATTCCCTCTGTCTTTCCGGTCACTTCCATGGCCTCATACACAGATGCCACAATTTCACTCATGGTGTATTCGGATACGTCAAACTCTGTTCCGCCATAATTTTTATGACTGATAAATGGCAGCCCCAGCGCACTCTGTCTTGTATGGTGCGTCATGGAATAGGACACCAGTGCGATATCCATCTCCTGTGCGATCTGCTCCATAACTGCCGTTTTTCCGATACCCGGCGCGCCAAGCAGAAACACCGGTCTCTGACGTTCAATCGGAATGCGGTAATCGCCGTACTCATCCTTCAATAAATAAATACGAACGGCCTTTTCAATCTGTTCCTTTGCTTCCTGTATATTCATGAATGTTTATCCTCCATTTGTAACTCATTTATACGTCATCTGCATCCAGCACCAGGCGAATCGCCCATATCGGTACTTCCGGAATGCTGTAGCCTTCCTGCACAAACACGAATGCAGTCTGATAATCCGGCATCCGCTCCGGGAAGGTGCCCTGACCATCGGTAAAATATATCAGCCCTTTCAAATCCTGAAATTCATGCCTTCGAATCAGCCCATCCACATATTCAAACACCGGTCGGAAATCCGTGCCGCCAAAACCGCACAGTTCCACATCTTCCATATATTTTTCAAATTCTTCATCCGTAGTCACTTTCACATCACGCTGGATTTTCTCATCGCATTGAATGATATGAATGTTGACCCTCTCAAAATAGCTTTCACTGCTCTTTAAAATATTGTAAGTTTTCCGCAGGAACCGCTCCACCGTCTTGCCCTGGCAGGAACCGGATGTATCAATAGCAATGACAAACTCCCGGATTCGCTTATTTTCCCGGTATTCCAATGGCTCCACCAGTGGCATATTTTTGTACATTTGCAATCCATATGTATAGTAAATGTAGTCAAATTCATCATCATTAACATGCATTTCCTCGCCCAAAACCGCAAACTTCCGCAAAAACTCGCCGTAATCGTATTTTTCCCGCAGCGCGGCATTCAGGTTCAACAGCAGACTTCCGGCACCATATCCCTGTTCGTGGGAAAACATTTCCAGATCCGTCTTAGCATGCTGGCTCACATCCTGCCAATCGCCCTGGCGCTGTCCCACCAGTGCTTCATCAATATCTTCCTGCTCGCCTTCCTCGCCGGTATCTGCCTCGTGACAGCCCACCATCGCTGTTCTCGTATCCGTGGTAATACTGTCATTTCTGCGCTCTCCGGCTTCATTTTCCTTCAACGGGATCCATTTCAGATGATCATCCCACATAAACTGCGGCTCTTCCTGGAAAAATTCTGCGCTCTCCTCCGGATTTTCATACAGCCAGCGGTAAATTTTTTCCGCGGTCAGAATCGGAACTTTCTGCTCCAGATGCAACAATGTCCGTTTCAGGGACGCATCACGTTCCAACTCCACACATTTCAGATTCAGATCCAGAATCGACTGCTCCACCGCAAGATCCGTCGCCAGATCCCAGCACTCCCGATCCATTTTCTCATACTGAAACGGATGACTGAATATACAGTGTAATATCATATGTAAAAATGCCCGGGTACAGGCATTTTTTTCTTTTTTAAATGCATGCAGCACATATCCCGGATTATAATACATGGTCGCGCCATCCACGCCGAAAGCCGCAACACTGTCTGCTGCCACTAACGGCATCCGAAATAAGGCTCTGTCAAGAAACCGCATGGAGATCATGAGCTCATCTCTGGCATATTCCATGATCTTTGCTGCAAGTTCCTCTTCTGTCTTTTGTTTTTCCTGTTCCATTCACGTTCCTCATTCAGTGATATTTACTTCGTTTTAGCTCTGCTTAGTGTATCACATCTTGATTTCCGGGACAAGTAAACTAACAGTAAGTTTTCTCTATCTCTCGCAGACTTCCTCCTCAATACGCAAAAGTTCATTATATTTTGCCGTTCGTTCTCCTCTGCATGGCGCGCCGGTCTTGATCTGCCCGCAATTCAATGCCACCGCAATATCCGCGATCATCGGATCTTCCGTCTCCCCAGATCGATGCGATACAATCGTCTGATAACCATTTCGTTTTGCCAGCACAATTGCCTCAAAACTTTCGGATAATGTACCAATCTGATTTACTTTGATCAAAATCGCATTTCCCGCTTTTTGTGCAATACCCTGTTTTAACCGCTTCGGATTGGTCACAAACAAATCATCACCGACTAACTGCACCCGATCACCGATCCGTTTGGTCATCTTACCCCAGCCTTCCCAATCATTTTCCTGTAGGCCATCCTCAATGGATACAATCGGGTATTTACTTATCAAATTTTCATAATAAGAAATCATCTCTTCCGTTGTCCGCATCCGATCTTCCCCCTGAAAATGATATAATCCAGAATCCTTATTATACAGTTCACTTGCCGCCACATCCAGCGCAAAAACGATCTGTCTGCCCGGTTCATAACCGGATTCCTTCACTGCCCGCATCAGGTAATCCAGCACTTCCTCTGCATTTTTCAGATCCGGTGCAAAACCACCTTCATCTCCTACAGAAGTTGTATAGCCGTCTTTTTCCAGAATTGACTTTAAGGTATGGTAGATTTCCACACACCAACGCAATCCATCCCGAAAAATAAAATTGCCTTCATCATCCCGTGCCCCCACCGGCATGATCATAAACTCCTGAAAATCCACGGTATTATCCGCATGACGTCCCCCATTTAAAATATTCATCATTGGAATTGGCATGCGTATTCCATACACACCGCCAAGATAGCGAAACAAAGGCAGATTCAGTGCTTTTGCACACGCTTTTGCGCAGGCCATAGATACAGCCAACGTCGCATTTGCCCCAAGATTGCACTTATTTTCTGTTCCATCCGTACAATTCAATATCTGGTCGATCAGCACCTGATTCGCTGCATCTTTTCCAAGCAGCACTGCTTTGATCCGGTCGTTGACATTGACCACCGCCTGATGCACGCCTTTTCCGTGATACCGCCGCGAATCCGTATCACGCAATTCCTTCGCCTCATGTTCTCCGGTACTGGCTCCGGATGGAACACTTGCCCGTCCAGTAAAAATATGCTCGCCATCCTTTACTTTTACTTCTGCCTCAACCGTTGGATTTCCACGGGAATCCAGTATTTCTCTCGCATATACATCCACAATTTCCAGATAAACAGCCATAATATTTCTTTTCCTTTCTAAAAATAAATGAATTTTCTCACTTACATTATCTGCTGTTTCTGAATCTTTATACGCAAGCAAAAAATGGAGAAAAATGACTACTCAAATCACTTTTCTCCATTTTATAATTTTACATTTATTCTGAAATCAACCAGTCAATCATACAAGCATGTTGACTCTCTTGCGCTCATTATATCATCTTATAAACACCTGATGGCATTAATTATATAATTCACCGGTCTCTTCATCAATATACCAATATCCACCATCCTCATTTCCAAGTCCGCCAGAATTGCTGTTACTCTGATTTCCGGAAGAACTGCTATTGGATGAACTGCCGGAATTGTTTCCAGAACTGCTGTTGGAATTTCCAGAGCTTGAAGAACTGCTGTTTGTTCTGTTGGAAGAGCTGGAGCTGCTAGATGAGCTGGAAGAAGAATTATTTTTTTTCTTCTTTGTTGTAGTCGTTGTCTGTGAACTGCTGCTATTGCTGTTGTTACTGCTTGAAGAATCATTCTTCTTTGCCGCAGTTTCCTGCTGTTTCTTCTTTTCTGCCTCTTCCGCTTTTTTCTGTTCCTCTTCTTCCTGCTGTTTTGCTGCCGCCTCATTATCAATAGCTGCTGCACGCTCCGTGTAAGAAGTGATCAGCCCGTCAATTGTCGTATTCAGTTCTGTCAGCTTTTCTTCTGTCACAACACTGTATGTATCATACTCTGTCTGAATTGTCTTTTTCAGATCCGTCAGTGTCGTAACCAATGTGCTTAACTTATTCTTATCTGTCTCCGCATTGATATCTTCCACACTATTCGTCTTGATCGTATTATTGTAATCATCTTCAAAATACTTGCGTTCTGTTTCCAGTGTAGACTCATACAGTTTGATACAATCATTGATGATTCCTTCATGTTTCTGATATTCCGTATAGCTTTCTTCTGTATCTTTCAATGCCTGAAGCTTTGCATCTCTGTCACCAGCTTTTTCAAATGCATTTCCCAGATTCTGAATTTCATCAAGTTTTGCATCAATTTTTTCCTGTCGCTGCGCTTCCTTGTGCTTCGCATAAGCTTTCTTTCCGAACATACCAGCCACTGCTGCCACAATTACAATACACACAACCAGAATAATAATCATTGTTTCTCTCTTTTTTCGTGCTCTCATTGCGTTTACCCCTTTTTCATATGTAACTAAAGCATTCTTTTGTCATTATACCAGTTTTCTGACATAATGCAATGACTGACCGCCACAATTTTTCCGTTTCATTCGAAAACATTTTCCATCCTGTTTACCAAAACACTTCCCTGACAGCTCAACGAAATAATTTCCTAAACTTGATAAAATTCATTTTTCTCTGCCACATATGTTCCATCATCCATATGTGCTCGTACAAATGGCACTTCTGCTCTGTGATAAAATACATTATGGTGGATCCACGCATCCGGATTGCCCGACGGACTGATCAGCCCTCCCAGATCATCCACGCTGACATTATAACGGAATTCATTATGAATTGCTTCTTCCAGACAGAACATGACGCATCCGCCTTCATTTAACCGACTGTAATTATACTGGTAAAGTGTGCCATCTCCGGAGTCCGCATCCCATGCCATACTATCCTGGTTCAGGCGCATATCACGCATCTCATTATAAGTCAGTAACGCATCTTTGCACTTCCATGGCCAGATTCCTGCCGCCACTTTTCCTGCCCGTTCCTCCGGTTCTGTATAATAGCGGTCATTCATCTCCAACGCACAGCTGTCACCAGAATTGTACTCCACCAACGGTTTCATGGCATACATCACGGTAATGCCATCACCACCGATTTCTTCCACATAATTATCTGCAATATAAATGTTATGATGACCATACCGTTCAAACAACTCATCCGGCAATTCTGCTGTCATAAACTCTTTGCATTTATAACTGTATCCAACGGCAATTCCCCAACGACTCGTCCGCTTCAGATGGCATCCTCGGACGCTGACATTCTCATATCGTGCCACGCCGGTTTTTTCTTCAGCTTCCGGCTTCAGACAGGTAAAATAAATACCGCCATTGTTCATATGTTTATCATACACATTACCTTCCACATCATGAATATACAGATTGTTCAGATGAATTTCATGTAGCGTTCCGCGATTTTTCGCGATTCCTGCCACACCAGTACGATTCATCTTGTGTGGAGCAGAATATGTCTCTCCGAATACGCCCCCTTTATTGCTAATCTCCAGATTCTCCACCGTCAGATACTCGCAATCATATAACAATACCGCAGATGAAACATACCCTTTGTACACATGCGTCGGCGAATCAAGCGTATCCCCATAATCCTGATACCAGATACCCTGACCATTCGTCTGAATCAAAGGTCTCGCACCGTCCCCATACGCACCAATATAAATCGGCTGTTCCTTTGTCCCTTGTACATTCAGATGCAAAAACTGATTTTCAAACACAGAACCGCGTTCCAACAACACCTGATCACCCGGCTGTAAATCCAATCGATTTACGGCATACAGACTCTTCCATGGATGTTCTATCGTTCCTTCCGCTGCATCATCCCCGTGCATGGCACTGACATAATAGCAACGACCACCGTTCTCTGCTCCGCTTTCAGTTTCTTCTGAGCGTTTTTTATTTTCTCGCTGGCACTGTTCCACCTGCATCTGATTCCAAACAGCGTAAAGCGGACATTCGCAATCCGTTTTCGCTACTTGCTCTTCAAACTCTGACATCCATCGAACTGCATTATCTGACTTTTCATCTGACACATCCTGTGCCGATATTTCGTTTATGGTTGTTTCACTTAAATATGTATTTGCTGCTACACTTTCTATGAGTTCCTGATACTCTTGTATTTTCAACCACTTTTCAATGATCAAATCCACTTCCTCATACGGAAACAGATCACCATGATATCTGGTAAACAAATCCTGATTGTTCTCATAAAAAACTCGTTTTTCATCCTCTGTATAAACATTGCATTTATGATTTCCAACCATTTCGCCCTTATATGTTGCAAAAGCCAGCTGAATACTCTTCAACTCATAATCCAGATACATCTCTGGTGTCAGGTACCGCGCACCAAAAGCCGCTGTTCCATTTTTCCATGCATCCGCATTCTTCCATTCCTTCTCCGCACGCCGCTGATCCACAATCTGCTCAACGTCATCCATAAAATTATCAGTACTTCCAATTCCAAACGCTTCTGCCTGTTCATTCATAAAAGCATTCTTCTGTTTCCATCTCTGATAAAATCCATTCGGTGAACAATCCTCATATACACCAAGCAGATTTGCAACCCGATAGGCCGCATATACTTTCTGCCAATTTTCTGTTACTTTTCCCATTTTATTCGTTTTCTCCTGATTTTATTTTCCATCAAAAAATATATTTGTATTTTCATAAAACATCATTATTCCCATATCTTGATTACACGAATTATTGCATACTTTGAACGAAATCGGAGAATTTTTCTACGGCAAGCGATTCAGTGAGTGACTGCGTTTTGCGAGTTTTGCGCGAGCGGGAAACGACCAGCTTTTATAGGAGTTGGAAGCGAGCGCGATAAAACCGAAGCAAAACAAAGGTAACGAACGTCTAGCTGTCGTAGAAAGATTCCCCGATTTCGTATAAAAGATGAATATTAAATTTTAATTCAATTAATTCTCGAAAAAATCCTACCGTTTCAGAATAATCGTAGAGAACGGCTTCATCTCCCCGGTAACTTCGCCGAAAAGTACTTCCGCCCCGTCAAGTTCCGGTTTGAATGCTGTTGAAACTTTATTAAAGTTCTGGATAAACACATATTCCGCGTTCTCACTCTGACGCGCAGAGACCTCGATTCCTTCCGGAATTGCCTGTTTCAGCGGTCTTTCAACCCCTGCTTTTGTCACAATCTCTTCATACACGTTATCAAAGAATTTCTGCTCGGCATCCGCACACACATAGTATGCTTTTCCTTTGCCAAACTCATTGACAGTCATAGCCGGTGTACCTGCATAGAAATCCTCGCCATATACAAATAATGGCTCAGCAGTCTTGACATCTACTAGCTGGCAGAAACGCTCACACTGATAAGAAACATCACCAACAACTGCTTTGACTACATTCGTCTCGCCGTCATACAGTGCATCAATTTCTGTGCTGCGCAGTCCCATGACATCCATCAGACCGCCCGGTGTGCCACCAAGTACACACAAATCATTTTCATCTACCACACCACTCCAGTAAGTCATAATAAATGTGCCACCATTTTCCACAAATTTACGAACTTTCTCTTCAAATCCGGCACGGAACATATAAAGCATCGGTGCAACCACGATCTTGTATCCGTCAAGATCCTGCGTCATATCCGGCAGATCCACATTAAGGCCTAATTTACGGAATGCATAATAATGCTTCTCTACTGTCTCTTTATAGAACATTCCTTTATTACGTGGTCCCTGTGCTTCTTCTACGGCCCAGCGGTTTTCCCAGTCATAAATAACAGCCACATCTGCTTTTACATCAGAATGTTTCAGTTCATCGATCTGTTCCAAATCCGCGCCAACTTCCGTGCACTCCTGATAAGTCCGCTCGTCCTCTTTTCCATAATGGTCGATCAGGGCACCATGGAATTTTTCAGTTCCACCACGACCTTTTCTGATCTGGAAATACATAACGCTATCTGAACCATGCGCTACCGCCTGCAAAGAAGCTGTCTCCAACATTCCCGGACGTTTTAATTTGCTGACAGACTGCCAGTTCGTAGGACCCGGACAGGATTCCATCAGAATAAACGGCTCTTTCTTTAACGTACGCATAATATCATGCTGCATGCCGTTATCCATAGCAACAAGGCGTTCCGGTCCTTTGTGCCACTGCGGATAATTATCCCAGGATACTACATCCAGTACTTTCGCCATCTCATGATAATTGATTGTAGAGAAATTATACATCAGATTGGTCGTAACCGGTTTATGATTTCCTGCATCACGCAATGCCTGGATCTCTGCTTTGCAGAAATCAATACTTTGATCACTTACAAAACGTTTCCAGTCCAGAACCAGTCCGTGAATGGATGTCTCACCTAATGGTGTCGGACTCTCAATCTGATCAAAATTCTGATAATCGTGACTCCAGAAAGCAGTATTCCACTTACGGTTAACTTCCTTAATATCGTTATTATATTTTTTCTTTAACCAGCCACGGAATGCACTCTGACACAACGGGCAGTGGCACTCTCCTCCGTACTCATTGGAAATATGCCACATTAAAACACCCGGATGATCTCCAAAACGCTCTGCCAGCTTCATATTCATCTGGCGTACTTTCTGACGGTAAATTGGAGATGTATAGCAATGGTTGTGACGCTGTCCAAAAATATTTTTCTGACGCATTTCATTGACACGCAGCACTTCCGGATAACGATCAGCCAGCCAGTGTGGACGCGCACCGGACGGAGTTGCAAGAAACACATAAATTCCATTTTCATACAAACGATTGATGATTTCTTCCATCCATTCAAAATCATATACGCCTTCCTGTGGCTCTAATTTCGCCCATGCAAAGATACCGAGGGAAACTGTATTGACATGTGCTTTCTTCATCAGACGGATATCCTCTTCGAGAATCTCTGGATACTCCAGCCACTGATCCGGATTATAATCTCCACCGTAACATAAATGATCAAATTTCACACCCATTTTTCATTTCCTTTCTGAACTTTAGTTCTGATTCCAGATGGAATCCATTTATCAAAACCGAAAAAGCACTTCCGGTTATGCTCTGTTTAAAAAACCCCACGGCGAAACCACCGTGGGGTTGCATAAGTTGCAATATTATGTTTGATATGACTATTTATCTCGTCATTATTTAACGGCACCTGTAATACCTTCTGCAAACTGTTTCTGAAGGATAAAGAAGATAACCATAGTAGGAATAGAACAGAATAATACACCCATCATGATCATACCATAATCAAGTTTATAACCACCAGTCATATTTGCAATTAACATAACCATATTCAGAGATTCACCATTTGTCATACAGATCTTCGGCCACAGATATGCATTCCATGCATTCATAAATGTAATAACTGCTGCTGCTGCATAAGTAGATTTCATAACCGGCATATACATCTGGAAGAAAATCTGAATCTCGTTCAATCCGTCGATACGTGCTGCCTCAATAATATCTACTGGGAATGATCTCGAATTTTGTCGGAACATCATGATCATAAACGGCGTTGAAATGATCGGCAGGAAAAATCCAGGTACAGTATTCAATAAATGTGCTTTACTGAACATCTGGAATAACGGAATCATAGTTGCTACCTGCGGAATCATCATACCAAGAAGCAGAATGGAGAATAATCTGTCTTTCCACTTGTCATGATAAACTTCAAATCCGTAACCAGCCAAAGAACAAATAAACAAACAGATGATTGTAACTGAAATCGCATATATAAATGAATTTTTCATTGCCAGACCCAGTGGCTGCTGTTCAATCAAATTTCTAAAGTTCTCTGCTGCATAGACTCCAAAAGTCAATTTACCTTTGGAAATATCAACATAATTATTGGTTGCTGCCATGATCATCCAGTAAAAAGGAAATACAGAGATCAGTGACACAATTCCAAGAAAAATATAAGTAGGGATCAGTCGACGCTGAATCATTGATTTGTTTTTCTTTTTAGTCACGTGTATCACCTACTTTCATATTGATAAATGCAAGAATTGCTACAAGCACAAATATAAAGAATGACATTGCACAACCATATCCAAAGTTCGGTGTACGTAAGAATACGGTATTATATACATGATGTGACATTGTAATTGTTGCATTTGCAGGTCCACCATTTGTCAGGTTGACTGACTCATCAAACAACTGTAATGTACCATTAATAGACATAATAAATGTCATAATAATTGTCGGTTTTAACAATGGTACAGTGATACTCCAGAATGTCTTCCATCCATTGGCTCCATCGATTTTGGCTGCCTCATATACGGAGTACTCAATATTCTGTAAGCCGGCCAGGTAAAATACCATATTGTAACCTGTCCATCTCCATACCAACGCAATAATAATTACGATTTTCGCACTCATGGCATTTCCCAGGAAGTTATATCCATGATCCAGAATGCCAAGTCCAATTAATGCATTATTTACAAAACCATCCTGAGCAAACAGGAAACGGAAAATTAATGCATAAGAAACCAGAGATGTTGCACATGGTAAGAATACGCATGTACGGAAAAATCCTCTCAATTTAAGATCTCTGTTATTTAACAGCTGTGCAAGTAAAATAGCAAGCACAAGCATGATCGGTACCTGAATTATCAGGTAGAAAAATGTATTTCCTACAGAACGTAAAAACACTTTGTCCTGGAACATACGTGCATAATTTGTAAATCCGGCAAAATGCATTGCGGCTCCTTTACCTGTCTGTAAGGAAAGGATGAATGCTTTTACCATCGGGAAAAAGCTCATAATTGCAATCATGGCAGATGCCGGAATCAGGAAAGTCCAGCCAGCTGCTTTCTGCTTTGCAACTAAGGTCATGCCTTTTTTCTTAGGTTTCACCTCAAAACCCCCTTCGCAAATAATATTCGGGGAACTGCCAGGCAGTCCCCCGCATATTTCAAAAATTCAAATTGTAACTATTCACAGATAAGATTACTCACTCATTGTAAATTCTACTTCTGCCTGAGCATCTGCGATAGCAGAATCAACATCTGCACCCTGGATAATGTTCTGGATCTGTGTACCGATTGCATTACGTCCATCATAGTAGTATGGGCTTGTATTGTTTGTCGGTGTCTTAACAGAGTAATCCACGATTGTTTTGTAGATCTGCTGGTTGTTATAGAACGGTACCTTCTGAGCATAAGCTTCAGACTCAGCTGCCGGTGCATATGTAGCGATTGCGCCTGTCTGAGTAAGAACATTATCATAGAACTTTGTGCTTCCAGCAAATGTGCTCTTTAAGAAGTCAATTGCCAGATCTTTGTTCTGGCAGTTTGTTGTAATATACCAGGAAGAACCACCATTATTAGAGTAGTTTGTTGCATTTGGTGTCTTAACTAATTTCGGCATATTTGTAATTTCCCATTTGCCTTCTGTATCTTTCATTCCCATGATTGTAGCAGAAATCCAGTTACCATTGATAACACCACAAGTAGCACCACCTGTAATAGATGTTACATACTCATCCCAGCTGTTTACTTCGTAGTAAATACCCTCTTCTACCATTGTTTTGTAGATATCGATACACTCTTTTAATGCATCATTGTCTGTCATAGCCGGTTTTCCATCTTCATCGAAAAGAGAAGCTCCTGCTGACTGAAGCATCTCCATGATCATATCCGGAGAATCAGCCTGTCCTGATAAGATGTATTTGCCAGTTTTCTCTTTTACAGCTTTACCGATCTCGATAAACTGATTCCAGTCAATATCTGTCAGATCTGCAACTGTATATCCAGCCTCTTCAAGAATATCTGTTCTGTAAGCGCCGATTACAGCACCGTTATCAAACGGAACACCGTAGTTCTTTCCATCTACTGTAGAGTAGGAAAGCTTACCAGCTGCAAACTGTGAGAAATCAATTCCGGAATCTGTCAGATCTTCGAAAGCTTCCGGATAAATGGATACGAATTTCTGGTAGGAGTTATCCTGCATCAGAACGATATCCGGTAATGTAGAAAGGTCTCCGGACTGAGCTGCAGAAATAAGTTTTTTCTCGCAGTCTTCGGACAATGTCTCAACTACTTTAAGTTTGAAATCAGAATGTCCCATATCCTCTTTGTACATTCTTCCAGCTTCTTCGATAGCTGGAATGTTGAATGCCGGATCCCATGTCCAAACTGTTAATGTGTTACCACCCTCGCTTGCTCCGCCTTCTTCTGTTGCGGATGCGTCACCTTTTGCTGCGTTGTCGCTACCACCATTGCTTCCGCATGCTGCCATAGAAGCTACCATAGCTCCAACCAGCATAAGTGAAATTACTTTCTTTTTCATGTTTTCTCCTCCTCATGAAATACTTCTGATGCGTAAAACTCATTTGTTCATATTAATCAAATTATGTTTTATCTCCTGCATCATGATGTACATATTATACTATACACCCATATGGTGTTGTGAGCATTTTTTTTCACATTCCACGCATTTTTAACTTTTCATAGTCACTTTGCATATTTTTTAACGATTTATACTTTCTTTTTTTACTTTTTTTGCATTTTTTCTTCTGTTTCATACATATTCTTTCATTTTTTCGTTTTTTTCACGAACATTTTTGGAATTCTTTGCGATAGTTTTACCAATTACCAGATGGTATCTACAAAAGAAAAAAGAATCATATGCAAAAAATGCTTTTTCACACTTTTTTGCACATATGATTCCTTTTTTTCGTTATTTTTCCCATTACCAGCCTTTTTCCACCAAAATATTAAAATCTGCCAATCTGGTTTCAAAATTTTCCGGTGATTTTTTCCAGTGATATGGTGAGGTTCCTATGATCCGCTTGAAATTCCGATTGAATGTCGATGTCGTGGAAAATCCCACTTTTACAGCAATCTCTTCCATGGAATATCCTGTCTTGCGAATCAGATCACAGGCTTTTTTAATCCGCACCTGATTCAGATATTCTACCGGTGTCATACCGAGGTTTTCCTCAAACAGACGTCGGAAATGAGACTCGCTCATATGACACACAGACGCAATCTCTGCAATCTTCATCGGCGTAGCATATTTATCTCTGATATATTCCAACGCCGGACGAATCTGATCAAACCCATTTTTCTGACGCAACATCTCCTGCCCGATATCTTTTTTTGAATTCAACCGCGCGATCATCAATAACAGCGAAAGAGACAATCCCCGTACACACTCCCGATAAAATTCCGGTGTATGATTCATTTCGTTTAAAATACAGGTGATCACATTTTTCAGGTTTGGTACTTCTGTCTCTTTTCCAAGAAATGTCTGCCGGTTAATATGTTCCAACAGTTTCTGCTGAAGCAAAATATCATCGGGATAAAATGCCGCAAGAACTTTCTCCGGATCCACAAACAGATAGGACCATGTATTACCGGCATCTCCCCGCGGGATTGTATTATGCGGAAAATTTGCCGGAATAACAGTTACCATTCCGGCCTCATACGAAACCACCTTATCCTCCAGGCGCATGGTTCCATGCCCCTGCGTACAAACACCAATTTCCAGCAGGTTATGGAAATGCAGGCTGTCCGCTTCCGTCTGATATTTATTCTGCCAGTTTCGATTTTGCAGTGCGATCAGAAAATGCTCCTGCTTAATATCATAATAACGTAATTCCACTTTATCTTTTGCTTTTTTCATTGCATATATACCTTCTGTGGATAAACACGTTTGATTGCCTCCAGCATACTATTGTTCAGATCCAGAAGCAACTTGATTTTCTTATTGTCTTCATATGTAATCATGGTATAGTACGGAATGTCATCTTCATAGGAAGTATAGTCATACTTCTTCACACTCTCTGTTCCACCATTCTTACGGTATTTCGCAACCGCCTCATGCCAGTTCGGTGCAATCACTTCAAGATCTTTCAGCATCAGCGTATGTGCAGTCTTGCGGCGGCGTTTCCCACGGATCACATCGATAGTCAGCGTACCGTTTTCCATCGTATATTCGTATTCTTTATCACCATTGATAGAAAAAACATAATACAGCACGGCAAGCAGAAAAGCCGGCAGCATCAGTCCAGTGTCAAATATAATGGCCAGAATGACCATCACTACAGACAGTACTACCATCATAACAGACAGTACTTTTGCAAATGGTTTGGCTTTTCGTTTCACCTGCTGTGTTATTCTATAATCATTCATTCAGTCAAATGCCCTTTCAGTCAGCATATCCGTTCGGATTCTGGCTCTGCCATCTCCAGGAATCAGCACACATATCTTCTATTCCAAACTGAGCCTCCCATCCAAGTTCTTTTTTTGCTTTTGCCGGATCACAGTAGCACATTGCAATATCACCCGGACGACGCGGTTTGATTGCATAGTTAATTGAATGACCGCATGCTTTCTCAAAAGCATGAACGACCTGAAGTACACTGTATCCGTGTCCTGTTCCGAGGTTGTAGATAGATACACCGTCTTTGTCAGCCAGTTTTTCAACTGCTTTTACATGTCCAACTGCCAGATCTACTACATGGATGTAATCACGTACACCAGTTCCATCCGGTGTATCATAATCATCACCGAATACACCAAGGCACTCCAATTTGCCGATAGCAACCTGAGCCACATACGGAAGCAGATTGTTCGGAATACCTTTCGGATCTTCGCCGATCATGCCGCTCTTGTGTGCTCCGATTGGATTGAAGTAACGAAGTAATACAACGTTCCACTCCGGATCAGAAGTATGGATATCTGTCAGGATCTGCTCTAACATGCTCTTTGTCCAGCCATATGGGTTTGTGCATGTTCCTTTCGGGCACTCCTCTGTGATTGGGATCATAGCCGGATCACCGTATACGGTTGCGGAAGAACTGAAGATAATATTCTTGCAGCCGTGGTTACGCATAACATCTGTCAGCACCAGTGTTCCACCAATGTTATTCTGATAATACTCGATCGGTTTTGCAACGGACTCACCGACTGCTTTTAATCCCGCGAAGTGAATAACAGCATCAAATGTATTTTCATCAAAAATCTTATTCATGGCATCTCTGTCAAGAATATCTGCTTCATAGAATTTCAGTGTTTTTCCGGTAATCTCCTGTACACGGTCCAGGGCTTTCTCGCTGGAATTGTACAGATTATCTACTACAGTTACTTCATAGCCTGCGTTTAACAGTTCCACACATGTATGGCTGCCGATATAGCCGGCGCCTCCGGTTACTAAAATATGCATACTAATTTCCTCCTTATATATACATTTTTTATAACGCTTCAGAAACAGACTGCAAAATTTCGTTTACGCTGTCTGTCCTGAATAGTTATATTCTATAAACTTGCAATAAATCTGTCAAATGCTTTTCTACCGTCTTCTGTACATTTGTATACACCAGCATCTTCCAGAACTTTTACAAATACTTTTCCGATTTCCTGCTGCAGAATTTCTTCCACATTTTCTTTTGTAAACGTATACTGATCGCGGAAAGATTCTACCCAGTCTGCATGCTTCTCAATCGTCTCATTGGAACGGATATCTTTTCCTTTCAAAATATACTCAGCCAGTACATCCATCTCATTTTTCAGACGGGCCGGTAATACAGCCAGTCCCATAACTTCAATCAGACCGATATTTTCTTTTTTGATATGATGCAGTTCTGCATGCGGATGATATACTCCAAGCGGACACTCCTCTGTGGTGATATTGTTACGCAATGCCAGATCCAGTTCATATTTGCCGTCACGCATACGCGCGATCGGTGTGATCGTATTGTGTGGTTCACCATCTGTCTGTGCAAAAACAAATGCTTCCTCATCTGTATATCCACGCCATGCTTTTAAAATATGATCTGCCAATTCTACCAGTCTTTCATCATCATTGCTTCTGATACGAATGACAGATAGCGGCCAGTGTACGATTCCGGCTTCCACATCTTCAAATCCGGGAATTGTAATTGTTTTCTCAAACTCTGCTTTTTCCATGGCGAACGTATAATGTCCACCCTGGAAATGATCGTGACTCAAGATAGAACCGCCAACGATTGGCAAGTCTGCATTGGATCCCAGGAAATAGTGTGGAAACTGTTTTACAAAGTCAAACAGTTTACGGAAAGTTGCACGCTCAATCTTCATCGGTGTGTGCTCGCCATTAAATACAATGCAATGCTCATTATAATATACATACGGAGAATACTGGAAGCCCCAGTTTCCACCGTTGATGGTAACAGGAATAATACGGTGATTCTGCCGGGCAGGATGATTCAGGCGACCTGCATAACCTTCATTTTCCACACAAAGCTGGCATTTCGGATATGCGGACTGTTTTGCCAGTTTTGCAGCTGCAATAGCTTTCGGATCCTTCTCCGGTTTACTTAAGTTGATGGTAATGTCGATTTCACCATACTCAGACGGCACCTTCCAGCGGCGGTCTTTTGCAATACGATCCTTGCGGATGTAATTCGTTGCCACACTGAAGTTATAGTAATTATCAGTCGCTTTCTTCGGATCTTCTGCATAATCCTCCCGGAATTTTGCAATGACCTGCGCCGGACGCGGAGTCAGGCAATTCATCAGTTTTGTATCAAACAAATCTCTGGATACCACACCGCCGTCTTCTAACACACCACTTTCCAAAGCCTCATCTAACAGATGGTTCAATGTATCTGCCAGATCAATCTCTGTGCCGACTTCTTCGGCTGTCGGTGCCTCATAATCATCTTTTTTCATTACCTCAAGAATCTGGTTCGTGCTGTAAATCCGTTCCTCCTCCGGGATCAGACCGGACTCCAGTCCGTACTGTACCAGTCTTGCTACATATAAATCAGACATTTCGTATGCTCCTCCTCATGACGCATGCTATGATGTTATTACTCTAAAACTCTTCCGCCGTCGCCGATCTCTACGACATAGAAATCTGCTGCATAACCAATTTTCTCAAGATATGCCTTTCCAACGTTCTCAATAAATTTATCGACGCAGTCTGTTTTTACAATACTTACGGTACAACCGCCGAAGCCTGCGCCTGTCATACGGGAACCGATGACACCTTCCTGCTCCCAGGCGTTTTCAACCAGTGTATCAAGTTCGATACCGGTTACTTCATAATCGTCACGCAAAGATACGTGAGAAGCGTTCATCAGTTTTCCGAACTCGTCCAGGTTTCCTGCTTTCAGTGCTTCTACCGCTTTTAAGGTACGCTGGTTCTCGTAAACGGCATGTTTTGCACGACGCTGACGCACTTCGCTCTTGATCAGATCTTTGTTTTCCTCAAATTCTTTCTCGGAAAGCTCACCAAGTGCTTTGATGTCCAGTTTGGTCTGAAGTTCTGCCAGAGCTTCCTCGCACTCTGCACGGCGCTCATTGTATTTGGAATCACCAAGACCACGTTTTTTATTACTGCATGCAATTACAATTTTTTCATTTGCCAGTTTGATCGGTGCATATGTATAGGAAAGATCGCTGGTATCCAGGAAGATGGCCTGATCTTTTTTTCCCATTGCGATTGCGAACTGATCCATGATACCACAGTTAACGCCGTTGAAATTATTCTCAGAATACTGTCCGAATAATGCGATGTCGATCATGGAAATATCATCGTATCCAAAGAGATCACGCAGTGCTACACCGGTTACGACCTCTACAGAAGCAGAAGAAGAAAGTCCAGAGCCGTTCGGAATATTTCCGAATAACAGCATATCGAAACCGCAATCTATCGGGTAACCTTTTTCAATGAACGCCCAAACAACGCCCAGCGGATAGTTTGTCCAATCCAGAGCTTTGTCATATTTCAGATTGTCAAGACTTGCCTCGATCACACCAAGACTCTCAAAGTTTGTAGAATAAAAACGGAAATTGCGGTCCTCACGTTTTCTTACAATTGCATAGGTACCGATGGTCAGTGCACATGGAAATACATGTCCGCCATTGTAATCGGTATGCTCACCGATCAGATTTACTCTGCCCGGTGCAAAATAGCTGCGGATATCACCTTCACTGCCAAATTTTTCTTTGAACTCTTTTAATAACTGCTCTTTCATCGAACCCCTCCATCTGTTTCTTCTTACATTGTTCTTGTTATTATTAAACGGATATTCTCGATCCGCCTGCATCATTTATTCCCGCTGCATTGCATCTGTCATTTGCTCTGCCGCTGATAGTTTCATTGTACTTTCTTTCTTGCCAAATTCCTATGTGGAAATGTGTGCAAAATATGTAAAAATGTTGTTTTTTTACATATTTTATGTTAATCTGATTTTAATGTGGAGGGCAAGAAAATGAGTGATTTTTACAAAGATTCTTACAAAATACGCAAATATGAACTTTTTTCCTTGTCTGTCTGTAATGTTGGCCATCAAAAATGTGACCCAAATCATCACTGGGGTCCCGGCATAAAAGACCACTACCTGATCCATCACATTCTGACCGGCAAAGGCTATTATCACTGCAACGGAAAACTCTACACCCTGAAAGCCGGAGATTCCTTTCTGATTTATCCAAACCATGAGGTCTGGTATTATGCCGACAAGGAAGATCCCTGGGAATACTCCTGGATTGGATTCACCGGAAATGATGCTCCATCTATTTTGAAGGCAACTCGTTTTATGCCATCCTTCCCGGTGACGTACAACAATATCCACAGCGGCGAGATCAGTCAGCGTATGAACCAGATTTATAACACCCGTGGAAATGATTTTATAAATTCCGTGGAAATGGCTGGGTATTTGTACATGCTTCTTGCTATCTATATGCGGGAGGCAGAAAAAAAGAATAAGCTGAGCCGAAAAGAAAGTTATGTGATCAAAACCATTGAGTATATTTCCTCAAACTATAGTTCACCAATCACGGTTGATGATATGGCAGCCTATGTTGGATTAAGCCGGAGTTATCTGTGCCGGGCTTTTCAGGCGGTACTAGAGAAGTCGCCAAAGGAATACTTAAGTGAATATCGGATCAAGCAGGCCTGCTATCTGCTGACGCACAACGAAATGTCTATGATTGATATTGCGGAATCCGTCGGATTTGATAACAGTCTGTATTTTTCCCGTGTGTTTCACAAGCAGATGGGCATGCCGCCCACGGAATACGCCCGCCGCCACAAACCTTCCGATGAAAAAATGGAATAATTTGGGGGATATTAAAAGCAAAATCAGAGAAAATTTTCTCACTCACTAGACGTTCACTACCCTCGTTTCACAGCGGTTTCATCGCGCTCGTTCTCGGTTCCTATAAAAGCTGGTCACCTTCCACTCGCGCAAAACCTTGTGAAACTCGGTCGTTCGCTTAATCGTTCGTTGAGAAAATTTTCTCTGATTTTGTATTTCTATTTCGACAATACGCAACATTTTTTTAGTCCTCTTCTGCGTTATTGAAGACGGCTCATCTTTACCGTTTCCATGATCATCATCTTATATTGTATATCTGTGCATGCAAAACAACTTTTATTCCTTGTATCGAAAGTTCTGCATGCGCAGCATAGTACAAGGGTAAGCAATGTGGTTTCATTTTCATAGAGTAAATAGCGAAATCGAAGAATCCTTCTGCAACGAGCGATTTAGTAAGTGACTGAGCTTTGCGAGTTTTGCGCGAACGGGAACTGACCAGCTTCTATAGGAAGTGGGAGTGAGCGCGATAAAACCGATGCAAAGCGAAGGGAACGAACGGCTAGCTGTTGCAGAAGGATTCTTCGATTTCGTTTTATAAATATTAAATTTTAACCAATAATTAAACCGTAATTTCGGCGGTCATTCCAAGGATTTCTTTATTTGCATCCAGAACCGGATTTACATAATTTTTCAGGAAATTATCTACCTGCAGCGGCGCACGTCCCTCATACTTGGACGGATCCATATTTGCCTGCAGTTCTTCCAGTGTCAGACCAAAGCTCTCATCTGCTGCGATAAGTTCCAACAGGTTGTTATCCAGACCATTCTGTTTAACATTTGCACCTGCCTGCATGGAAAGCTGACGGATTTTCTCATGAAGTTCCTGACGATCTCCGCCTTTTTTAACTGCATCCATCATGATGTTTTCTGTTGCCATGAACGGCAGCTCGCTCATCAGATGTTTTGTGATTACTTTGTCATATACAACCAGTCCGTCTACGACGTTCAGGCACAGATCCAGCACGCCATCGATAGCAAGAAATCCTTCTGCCACGCTGAGACGTTTGTTTGCAGAATCATCCAGTGTACGCTCAAACCACTGTGTCGCGGATGTGATTGCCGGGTTTAAAGCGTCGATCATCACATATCTGGAAATAGAAGCAATACGCTCACTTCTCATCGGATTTCTCTTGTAAGCCATTGCAGAAGAACCGATCTGGTTTTTCTCAAACGGTTCCTCAACTTCTTTCAGATGCTGAAGCAGACGGATATCGTTTGACATTTTATGTGCACTTGCAGCGATTCCTGCAACGACATTTAACACTCTTGTATCTACTTTTCTGGAATAAGTCTGTCCTGATACCGGATAACACTCTTTGAATCCCATTTTCTCTGCGATCATCGGATCAATCTTATCAATTGTTTCCTGATCTCCTTCAAACAGTTCTAAGAAACTTGCCTGTGTACCTGTGGTTCCTTTGGAACCAAGTAATTTCAATGAGTCTAAAACATAATCAAGATCTTCCAGATCCATCAGAAATTCCTGTGTCCACAGTGTGGCACGTTTTCCGACAGTTGTCGGCTGGGCTGGCTGGAAATGAGTAAAAGCCAGTGTCGGCAGATTTTTGTAACGATCGGCAAATTTTGCAAGCTCTGCGATAACGTTCACCAGTTTTCTGCGAACTAATTTCAGAGCCTCAGACATCAGAATGATATCTGTATTGTCGCCAACGTAACAGGATGTCGCACCAAGGTGAATAATACCTTTTGCTTTCGGGCACTGTACACCGTATGCGTATACATGAGACATAACGTCATGACGCACCAGTTTTTCACGCTCTTTAGCAACTTCAAAGTTGATGTCATCTTTGTGTGCTTTCAGCTCGTCGATCTGCTCCTGTGTAATGTCCAGACCGAGTTCTTTCTCTGTCTCGGCGAGGGCGATCCAGAGACGTCTCCAGGTACGAAATTTCATCTCCGGCGAAAAAATATACTGCATTTCTTTGCTTGCATAACGCTCGGAAAGCGGGCTTGTATATCTGTCTGTACTCATAGTTGTTCTCCTCATTTCTGTTAATTTTCATTACATTTTATCGCTCATATTCACCACGGATGTCTTCTGTCGGCGGAGCTAACGGGTATGTTCCTGTAAAGCATCCCTCACAGATTGGCAGACCGTTTACCATTTCTTTCAGACGTTCAATACGCAGATATCCAAGGGAATCTGCTCCGATGAGGTCGCGGATATCCTCAATGGAACGGTTGTATGCGATCAGCTGCTCCCTGGCAGGAATATCGGTTCCGAAGTAACATGGCCATAAGAAAGGCGGTGCACTGATGCGCACATGCACTTCTTTTGCTCCTGCTTCTTTCAGCATATTTACGATCAGTCCGGATGTGGTTCCACGTACGATGGAATCGTCAATCATAATGATCCGTTTTCCGGCAACTGCCTCTTTTACTACATTTAATTTTACCCGGACACTCTGCTCACGGCTGCTCTGTTTCGGCTTAATGAACGTACGTCCCACATAGCTGTTTTTAACAAATGCGGTACCGTATGGAATGCCGGATTCCATTGCATAGCCAAGTGCTGCAGCGTTTCCGGATTCCGGAACACCGACAACCAGATCTGCCTCCACCGGCGAATCCTGTGCAAGAAATCTGCCGGCTTTGATTCTGGCATCATACACGCTGATACCATCAAAGTGGCTGTCTGCTCTTGCGAAATAAATATATTCAAAAATACATCTTCCCTGTTTGCACGGATCAATGGCATTTGTCATATCAGAAGAAATTTCTCCCTCTCCATTGATCGTAACGACCTCACCCGGTTTTACATCACGTACAAACTCTGCACCGATGGTTTCCAGCGCACAGGTCTCGGATGTAATAATATAAGAATTGTCACGTTTACCAATACATAACGGTTTGAATCCAAACGGATCACGGGCGCCGATCAGTTTTCGCGGGCTCATGACAACAATGGAATATGCACCTTTCATTTTTGCAGCGGCGCGCTGTACAGCTTCCTCAACGGTTCCGACTTTCAGACGCTCTCTTGCGATGTGGTATGCGATAACCTCAGAGTCAATGGTGGTTTGGAAGATCGCACCTGTATACTCCAGATCATGACGCAGTTCATTTGCATTGATCAGGTTTCCGTTGTGCGCCAACGCCAGTGTACCTTTTACATAATTCAGTACCAGAGGCTGCGCATTTTCTCTGGTGGAAGCTCCTGCGGTAGAATAACGCACATGACCTACACCTATGTCACCTTTCAGACGCTCCAGCTTTTCTGCATCAAATACTTCATTGACAAGTCCCATATCCTTGAAACTGGATACTTTTCCCTTTGGTCCCTGTGTCTCGCTGACCGCGATACCGCAGCTCTCCTGTCCACGGTGCTGCAGGGCGAACAGGCCATAATAAATGCTAGATGCTACATCATGTCCGTCTAAATCATAGATACCAAAGACACCACACTCCTCATGTAATTCGTCCTGTGCCATGGTCTGTTCCATTTTGTTTTCCAGCATGAATCTTTTCCCTCCAACTTACGCAGTTTTATGCTTCGAATTTTTTTCCAGTCAGCACTTCATATGCCTCTTTATACTTATCAACTGTTTTCTCGATAACCTCATCCGGAAGCAGATAATCGCTGTCCGGGTTTGCTTTTAACCAGTCTCTTACAAACTGTTTGTCATAAGACGGCTGACCTTTTCCGGCTTCATATCCTTCTAATGGCCAGAAACGGGAACTATCCGGTGTCAGCATTTCATCACCGAGAATAACATTTCCATTCTCATCCAGACCAAACTCAAATTTTGTATCTGCGATAATGATACCTTTGCTTAATGCATACTCTGCGCATTTTTTGTAAAGTGCAATCGTATAATCACGCAGTTTCTCTGCATACTCCTGTCCTTTACCCGGATAAATCTTCTCCAGATTGATCACAGTCTGCTCGTAGCTTACGTTTTCATCATGATCACCAATCTCTGCTTTTGTGGACGGTGTATAGATTGGCTCAGGCAGCTTCTCAGATTCTTTTAATCCTTCCGGAAGCTTGATACCGCAGACAGTACCATTTTCACAGTAGCTTGCCCAACCGCTTCCAGTAATGTAACCACGTACAATACACTCCACCGGCAGCATCTCCAGTTTCTTACATTTCATGCTGTTTCCATCAAATCTCTCGTTCTGGAAAAACTCCGGCATATCTTTAACATCTGTAGAAATCATGTGATTCGGTAAAATGTCTTTTGTAAAATCAAACCAGAACTCTGACATTTTTGTCAGAATGGTACCCTTTTTCTCTACTTTATTTTTTAAAATTACATCAAAGGCAGAAATTCTGTCCGTGGCAGTAATGATCAGGCTGTCACCAATATCATAAACCTCACGTACTTTTCCTTCTTTCACCGGTTTGAATGTCTGAATGCTCATAGCGATTGATTCCCCTTTTCTCTGTATTGTACTAATTTAGTCTCTGTAATTTCTGCGAAGCATGATACTTATAAAAAGTGTTCAGAAATCCGTTCACATCTGACGCATCATTTTATAAATAAAACTATCGCAATGTAATTTAAGTATAATACATTCGAAAAACATTCGTCAATCGACAATGACAGCAGAATAGAAAAGTGCGTGTAGAAAATCCAGCTTTATTTATTAGTATTTTTGTATATTTTTTCTTACTTATTAGTATTTCTTATATCTATTTTCTATTCTGCTTCTATAAATGACTATTCCTTCACACTGCGCCGATAGATTGCCACTGCAAATACTGCGCTCAGTGCTTCTGCCACCCAAAAAGCATGCCATACGCCAACAGCTCCAAAGAATCGACTAAAAATAAATGCCAGTGGAATAATCAGTACCACATAACGTGATAACGAAATAAGTAAGGATGGTATTCCTTTTCCTAATCCCTCCAGTGCACCACAGGCTGTAACAGATACTGCAGACAAGATGAAGCCGAAACAGATAATATGTAATGCAGTAACACCAGTCTGAACGGTTTGTGGATTTTCAGCAAATGCACCCATCAATTTTCCCGGGATCGTCAGGCATAAAATCATGCCTGCTGTCATAATGCAAATATTCAAGAGCAATGTCAGACGGTAGAGCTGCTCTACACGTTTATGTTCCCTTGCGCCATAATTGTAGCCGATCAGCGGGCGCATTCCCTGAATGATTCCGTTGGCCGGCATATATAAGAACGTTTGCAGTTTATAATAAATGCCAAGCACCAATACATATGTCTGGGAAAATGCTGCCAGGATCGCATTCAGCGCTGTGGTCAATACGGAAGTCAACGCCATATTCAAAATAGCCGGCACACCGATACTGTAGAGCTGCTTTGTCACTTCCCTGGTCAAATGCAAATATTCCCGACGGAAGGCCACCCGCTTTGGTTGTTTCAGATATGCAATGATATAAATTACAATCGGTACACACTGTCCAAATCCGGTTGCCAGTGCAGCTCCTGCAATTCCAAGTTTTGGAAATGGTCCGATGCCGAAAATGATCATCGGATCCAGTATAATATTCAGACCACATCCGATCAGCAGACTTATCATGGTGATTTTCATATTTCCAATTGCCTGATTCATTTTTTCCAAAGTCAGATTCACACTAAGAATAACAGAAAAAGAAAATACAATTGCTGCATAACGTGTACCAAGTGCAATCACATTCTCGTCTGTGGTAAATAATTTCAAAAAAAACGGAATGCTGACAATACATATCATTGTCATAACAATCCCATGAATCACTGCCAGCACCATCCCCTGTGTCAGTGCCTCATCGGCTTTATCTCTTCTTCCAGCGCCAAGATACTGGGCAATCATGGCATTGATGCCGACGCCAAAACCAATGGCTACTGCGTTGATAAAGTTCTGAATCGGAAATACCAGAGAAAGTGCTGTCATGGCATCCTCACTGATTTTTGCCACAAAATAACTGTCTACAATATTATAAAGCGAATTTACTGCCATGGAGATGACCATCGGAAGGGACATCGACAGCAACAGCGGAAAAATCGGTTTTTCTTTCATAAATGTCTCGTTCAATTACTTATACTCCTCCTATCATAAAGCAGATATCACTTTGTTACTCACATCTGATTTATTTGCGAATTTTAATCATAACACAAAAATGCAGATCACGAAAGCAGGTTGTCACATGCAGTGCATACAGCACTTCTTTTTTCTGTAAAACGCAAAAAAACGCCACACGACAGCACAAAAATACTATCGTGTGGCGAAAGAGCTTACTCGCGGAAAATCCACAATTTACTTTGGTATTTATTTCTTAATTAACAAACTGTGACCGGTCATTTCCTCCGGCTGTTTTAATCCCATCAGTTCGATCAGTGTCGGAGCGATATCTGCCAGGCATCCACCCTCTGCCAGTCCATAAGACGGATCAGCATTTACCAGAATAAACGGTACCGGATTGGTTGTATGAGCAGTATGCGGAGCACCAGTTGTATAATCGATCATCTGCTCTGCATTTCCGTGATCAGCGCAGATAAACAGGATTCCGTCTACGTCTTTGACTGCCTGTACAGCATCACCTACCAGGCTGTCCACACGTTCTACGGCTGCAACTGCTGCCGGGATCACACCAGTATGACCTACCATATCCGGGTTTGCAAAATTGATGATGATCACATCATATTTGTCGGATTTGATCGCTTCTACCAGATCCATGCCCACTTCCGGAGCACTCATTTCTGGTTTCAGATCATATGTTGCAACATCTTTCGGAGATGCAACCAGCAAACGTGCCTCATCTACATTCGGTTCTTCCACACCACCGTTGAAGAAGAAAGTTACATGCGCATATTTCTCTGTCTCAGCCAGGCGAAGCTGTTTTTTGCCCTGTGCCGCAAGGAACTCACCAAAGGTATTTTTGATGGATTCTTTCTCAAATGCAATGATCTTGTTCGGGATTGTCTCATCATAATCTTTGAAGCATACATAGGTCAGCGGAATGAACGGGCGCTCAAATCCGGTAAATGCATCGTCACAGAAAGCTCTGGTGATCTCACGGGCACGATCCGGACGGAAGTTAAAGAAAATAACGGAATCATTTTCTTTTACAACAGAAACCGGTTTGCCTGCCTCATCAGTGATAACCGTCGGAAGAACGAACTCGTCTGTGACGCCGTCTGCGTAAGAAGCTTCCATAGCTTTTACTGCGTCAGTTGCCTGTACGCCGGTTCCGGATACTAAAGAATCATATGCTTTCTGGATACGATCCCAGTTGTTATCACGGTCCATTGCATAGTAACGACCGGATAAAGATGCGATCTTACCTACGCCGATCTCCTGCATTTTTGCTTCCAGCTGCTCGATATAATCTTTTCCGGAAGCTGGCGGTGTATCACGGCCATCCAGAAATGCGTGTACATAGACGTTTGTCAGACCATGTTTTTTGGCCATTTCAAGGAGACCATACAGATGTGTGATATGACTGTGTACACCACCATCGGATAACAGTCCCCACAGATGCAGGTCAGAATTGTTTTTCTTGCAGTTTTCAATTGCTGTCAGCAGTCCTTTGTTTTCAAAGAAATCACCATCTTCGATTGCTTTTGTGATTCTGGTCAGATCCTGATAAATGATACGGCCTGCGCCAATGTTCATATGTCCAACTTCAGAGTTTCCCATCTGACCGTCCGGCAGACCAACTGCCAGACCTGATGCGGCACCCTTTACAAAGGGATAGTCTTTCATCAGGCTGTCCATTACCGGAGTTTTTGCCATTGCAATAGCGTTTCCTTCCGGATTATCATTTAAGCCATATCCATCTAAAACCATTAATACGACTGGTCTTTTACTCATGTTTTCCTCCAAAATATCTGTATCATTGTGCACTCCTGCCAAAAAAATGATTTTCTGCAACTTTTTACTATGGCAAAAGTATCAATTTAATTTGAGATAAATTCAGAGCCAAACGGACTCGCGGATGGCTCTGAATTGTTAAAGCATTGTTAATCTTTTTATTTATTGTAGTTTACGATTTTGCCGAAATCAGCTTTCAGAGAAGCGCCACCTACCAGACCACCATCGATGTCCGGTTTTGCAAATAACTCTGCTGCGTTTCCTGCGTTTACAGATCCGCCGTACTGAATACGGATTGCTTCTGCAGTCGCCTCATCATAAACTTCTGCGATGCATGCACGGATAGCGCCGCATACTTCCTCTGCCTGATCAGAAGTAGCTGTCTCACCCGTTCCGATTGCCCAGATTGGCTCATATGCGATAACTGCTGTTTTTGCCTGATCTGCAGTTACGTTCTGGAATGCGATTTTGATCTGCATACGGATCCAGTCAAGGTAGATTCCCTGTTTTCTCTGTGTCAGAGTCTCGCCACAGCAGATGATCGGTGTAATGCCATGTTCGAAAGCTTTTAAAACTTTCTTATTTACAGTCTCATCAGTCTCTGCAAAATACTCTCTTCTCTCAGAATGTCCGAGAACAACGTATTTTACACCTGCATCTACTAACATATTTGGGGAAATCTCACCTGTGTAAGCTCCGCTCTCCTCAAAATACATATTTTCAGCGCCGATACAGATATTGCTGCCTTTTGCAGCTTCCATAGCCGGGATGATATCGATTGCCGGTACACAAAATACGACATCTACATCTTCGTTCGCTACTAACGGTTTTAACTCGTTCACCAGAGCAACTGCCTCGCTCGGCGTTTTATTCATTTTCCAGTTACCTGCGATAATTTTCTTTCTAGCCATTTTGCCCATTTCTCCTTATATTTCAATACATAAATTTCCGATTCGTAATATGAATTTTTCAGAAATTCAATTAGTACAAAAACATTCAAAAATTCCAGATATGGAATCAGTGCAAGGCAGATGAGACGCAGGCGTACATAACGGTACGTCAAGTCTCATCTAACGAAGCAATTATTTCATATATGGGATTTTTACTTGTCGTTTGCTGCTGCTACGCCAGGCAATTCCTTTCCTTCAAGGAATTCCAGAGAAGCTCCACCACCTGTGGAAATATGTGTCATCTTGTCACCAAATCCAAGCTGGTTTACAGCTGCTGCGGAATCACCACCACCGATGATTGTTGTAGCATCTGTCTCTGCAAGAGATTTTGCAACTGCAATCGTACCTTTTGCAAGGATTGGATTCTCGAATACACCCATCGGTCCGTTCCATACAACTGTTTTTGCGGATTTTACTGCATCTGCATATAACTCAGCTGTTTTTGTTCCGATATCAAGGCCTTCTTTGTCAGCCGGGATTGCATCAGACATAACCACTTCTACTTCGATCTCTGCATCGATCGGATCCGGGAAACCTGCTGCGATGGTTGTGTCAACCGGAAGAAGTAATTTCTTACCAAGTTTCTCAGCTTTGTCCATCATCTCTTTGCAGTAATCGATCTTGGAATCATCTACTAAAGAATTACCTACTTCATATCCTTTTGCTTTCAGGAATGTGAATGCCATACCACCACCGATGATCAGTGTATCGCATTTTTCAAGCAGGTTTGAGATTACATTTAATTTATCTGCTACTTTTGCACCACCAAGGATTGCTACGAACGGTCTCTCTGGATTGTTGACTGCATTTCCGAGGAAATCGATCTCTTTCTGCATTAAGTAACCAACAACAGCTGTATCAACCAGACCTGCAACACCTACATTAGAGCAGTGTGCTCTGTGAGCGGTACCAAATGCATCATTTACAAATACATCGCAGATGGAAGCGAGATCTTTGGAGAAAGCCTCTCCGTTCTTTGTCTCTTCCGGTCTGAAACGTGTATTCTCAAGAAGGATCACATCGCCGTCTTTCATAGCTTCTACAGCAGCTCTTGCGTTCGGTCCTACAACTTCCGGATCAGCTGCAAATTTTACTTCCTGTCCTAACAGCTCGGATAAACGTGCTGCAACCGGTGCAAGCGTTTTTGTCTTTTTATCTTCTTCTGTTTTAACTTTGCCAAGGTGGGAGCAAAGAATTACTTTGCCACCGTCAGCGATCAGTTTTTTGATTGTCGGAAGAGCTGCAACGAGACGGTTCTCGTCTGTGATCTTGCCATCTTTTAATGGTACGTTGAAGTCGCATCTGCAAAGGACTCTGAGTCCTTTTACATTAATATCATCTACTGTTTTTTTATTTAATCCCATGATATTGTCTCCTTAATCCTGTTTTCTATATTTATTTCGAGTACGCATTTTCATCCTGTTTTTGAATTTATCTCCGATAAATTCAAAAACAGGATCCGGTCCAAAAGACCGGACCCTGCAGTGAGTCTTTGTTATACTTTATAGAGTGTCGATTATGCTAACTCTGCGAAGTATTTGATTGTACGAACCATCTGGCTTGTGTAGCTGTTCTCATTGTCATACCAGGAAACAACCTGAACCTGAGTTGTTCCGTTATCTAACGGAAGAACCATTGTCTGAGTTGCATCAAAGAGAGAACCATATGTCATTCCTACGATATCGGAAGAAACGATCTCATCTACGTTGTAACCGAAGGACTCGTTGGAAGCTGCTTTCATAGCTGCGTTGATCTCATCAACTGTTACGTTACCTTCAACAACTGCATTTAAGATTGTTGTAGAACCTGTAGGGGTCGGTACACGCTGAGCAGCTCCGATTAATTTACCGGATAACTCTGGAATTACCAGACCGATTGCTTTTGCAGCACCTGTGCTGTTTGGAACAATATTAACTGCTGCAGCACGGCTTCTTCTTAAATCGCCTTTTCTCTGCGGTCCGTCAAGTGTCATCTGATCGCCTGTGTAAGCGTGGATTGTACACATGATACCGGATTTGATCTTAACAAGGTCGTTTAATGCCTTTGTCATCGGAGCAAGGCAGTTTGTTGTACAAGAAGCTGCGGAAATAATTGTATCTTCTTTTGTTAATACGTCATGGTTTACGTTGTAAACTACTGTAGGAAGGTCGTTTCCAGCCGGAGCGGAAATAACAACTTTCTTAGCACCTGCATTGATATGAGCCTGTGCTTTTTCTTTGGATGTGTAGAATCCGGAACACTCTAAAACTACGTCTACGTCTAAAGCACCCCATGGGCAATTATTTGCATCTGGCTCTTTGTAGATTTTGATCTCTTTTCCATCAACTGTGATAGAATCCTCACCTGCAGAAACTGTATCAGCTTTTGCATATTTACCCTGAGAAGAGTCATATTTTAATAAATGAGCAAGCATTTTCGGGCTTGTCAGATCGTTGATTGCAACGATTTCATATCCCTCTGCACCAAACATCTGTCTGAAAGCAAGACGTCCAATACGTCCAAATCCATTAATTGCTACTTTTACTGCCATTTTTTCATTCCTCCTAGAATTAAAATGTATCCGGATCATCCGGTGGTTTATTTTTGGATGTCTCATCTGTTGTCTGTTCATTGATGTCTCATCCAATCTGCTTATATTTTAACGAATATGACTGATTTTTTCAATACTTTTCAAGCGCTAATTTTAACTTTGTTAATTTTTTCACCATCTTGTTTCTTTTTTTCTCTTTTTTTAGCAATTTGTACAAGATTTCACAATGGTTATTTTTCAATATTGATGCTTTATCCCAAGAAGCCAACCTGATTTTTATGCTATTTGCACAAAACTTTTTCCTTTTTTTAGAATTTTGATGATTTTTCCTATTCAAAATGCACGGATTGGATTGACAAAAATGTAGTGCTGTGTTTATGATAGTTTCATGAAACCGCGTAACTGCGCTGTTTATAGCAGTTTATATTTTGCATAATATACAATATAAGTCTTATGATCACCTTGAAAGGAGCTGTTTTTATGCTTTGGGATACACATATGCACACACATTTCTCAGGGGACAGTGATGCCGATCCGGCTGCCATGGTACACTCTGCTATCGCAAAAAATCTGGCTGGAATCTGCATTACAGATCACCTTGATTATGATTACCCGGATGAACCGGATTTATTCACGATTGATTTTGTACAATATAAAAAAGAAATCGGTCAGTTACAGACTGATTTTTCAGATTCGATCAAAATCAATCATGGCATCGAACTTGGATTGCAGCCGCATCTTGCAAAAAAACATCACGATCTGCTGCAGACAGAGGATTTTGATTTTGTAATCGGATCTTCCCATGTTGTACACGGTATTGATCCTTACTACCCTGCGTATTACGAAGGACGTACAGAAGAGACTGCTTATCGCGAGTATTTTGAATCGATTCTGGAAAATATTGCGGCTTTTAATGAATTTGACGTATACGGACATATTGATTATGTGGTCCGCTATGGTCCAAATAAGAATGCTGATTATTCTTATGAAAAATTTAAAGATGTCATTGATGAAATTCTGCGACAGCTGATTGATCGAGGAAAAGGGATTGAAATGAATATGGCAGGCTTTAAATATGGACTTAGACACCCGAATCCTACGGAAGAGATTTTGCACCGTTACCGGGAACTTGGCGGGGAGATCATCACTGTCGGCGCCGATGGACATGCACCGGATCAAATTGCATGGGATTTTGAAAAAGTTCCGGGACTTTTAAAGGCTGCCGGATTTGATTATTTTACGGTCTTCACGAAACGAAAACCGGAATTTATTCCGGTTTGATATGGTTGCTAAAATTTAATATCTTAAGGAAAAACGGAGAAATCGGTAAATCCTTCTGCGACGAGCGGTTCAGTAAGTGACTGAGTTTTGCGAGTTTGGCGCGAACGAGAGACGACCAGCTTTTATAGGAGTTGGAAGTGAGCGCGATAAAACCGAAGCAAAACGAAGGTAACGAACGGTTAGCTCGCGCAGAAGGATTCGCCGATTTCGTATTTTTTCACAACCTTAATTTTAATTCACACAATTTAAATTTTGCGGCACCCCGAAGAATCCCGTAATTTTTTCACACATTGTTTCAGCACATCTACGGTATAGTCGAGTTCTTCGATCGTATTATGAACACCAAGCGTAAACCGTATCGCTTCATATGCCTGACGTTCACTTTTTCCAATAGCAAGCTGCACATGGGACGCCTTCTGCGTCCCCGCGGAACAGGCCGATGCGGAAGATGCACAGATTCCTTCCAGATCCAGCAGTGCAACCACTGCCGGTCCGTTAATTCCTGCAATGCTGATATTAATATTGTTTGGCAGTCGTTTCGTCAGCGAACCATTGAGGCAGCTTTCCGGAATCTCAGTTAAAATCCGCTTGATCAGGTATTTCTGTAGTTTTCTCTCATAACGCATCTTTTTTTCTAAAATTTCTCCTGAGCAGTATGCTGCCCTTCCGATGCCGACAATCCCCGGCACGTTCTCGGTACCGGCCCGCATCTTTCGCTCCTGTCCACCGCCATGGATCATCGGCTGAAGTTTCAATCCTTTTCGGGCATATAAAAATCCCGTTCCTTTCGGACCGTTAAATTTATGCCCGCTGGCGGAAAGCAAATCAATTCCTTCTTCTTTTACCCGAATCGGAATCTGACCATAGGCCTGCACGGCATCGGTATGAACCAGCACCTTTCTTCGATGTGCAATTTCCGCAATCTTACCGATTGGTTGAATGCTCCCGATCTCATTATTGGCATACATCACGGAAATCAGAACGGTATCCGGGCGGATTGCCCGTTCCACGTGTTCCGGTGAAACCAGTCCATCTTTGTCTACCGGCAGATACGTCACACGGACACCGCTTTTTTCCAGATTTTTACATGTATTTAAAATTGCGTGGTGCTCAATAGCCGTCGTTATGAAATGCGGTGCCCTCTTTCCACTGCTGTCCACCGCAAACCTGAGTGCCCAGTTATCCGACTCCGTTCCACCAGAAGTAAAATAAATCGTTTCCGGCGCAACCTGCAGGGTATCTGCGATACATTTTCGCGACGAATCCATCGCACGTTTGCTCTCCTCCCCAAGTTCATAGCCGGATGAAGGATTTCCGTAATATCTGCTGTAATAAGGAATCATGGCATCCAGCACTTCCGGAAAAGGCTGTGTGGTAGCTGCATTATCCAGATAGACCAATCGTTTCATCATCTTCTCCCTTTCCTTCCGGTTCTGACCAATAACCCATTTGCATATGATATAAAAAAATGCAGCAGATCACAAATACTGCAATACATCGTTTTTTGTGATCCAGGCAATATTTCTATGATTTTACATACTAATACACTCAAAAATAAGCTCATCTCCGGTACACTGCTTCTGACGCTGACCGGAATTATAAGCAGGATCATCGGTTTTTATTATAAGATATTCCTTTCCCGCTCCATCGGTGCAGAAGGTCTCGGAATTTATCAGCTGATTTTTCCGGTATTTGCCCTGATCATCTCGATTTCTGCCGCCGGGATTCAGACTGTCCTTTCCCGTTATTGCGCACAATGCGAAACCGACCGTGAGGCCCGTACTTATCTGCTGGTTGGTCTGACTGGTTCCCTGTCTCTCTCTGGCTGCTGTATCCTGATCATTCAAACATATGCGCTACCGATCGGTCTGACCCTTTTGGAGGATGTCAGAACCGTCACTTTACTGCGCCTTATGACCTGGTCTCTGCCCTTTGCCTGTATCCATGCCTGCATCAACGGCTATTATTACGGAAAAAAGAAGGCTGCCATTCCGGCAATCTCCCAGATTCTGGAGCAGATTGTCCGGGTTACAGGCGTATGGATTTTCCTAGATATTCTGGCAAAGCAGGGGCTTACACCTACACCAAAAGTTGCGGTCTGTGGTATTTTGTTCGGGGAACTGGCAGGCGCACTGTACTCTCTGGCAGCCCTTTTCTTTTCTCAACCCACAAAAAAGACGGTACAGAAATTCTCTGCACCGCCTGCCTCTGTACGGATTTCAAAAATCGCCGTTAATCTGTGCTCCATGGCAGTTCCGCTTACTTGCAACCGGATTCTGTTAAGCATCTGTCAAAGTACGGAAGCAATTCTGATTCCGATGAAATTACGGGATTTTGGTTACAGAAACAGTGACGCCTTAAGTGTTTATGGTATTTTGACCGGCATGGTTTTTTCCACCATTATGTTTCCCTGTGTGCTGAGCAATTCCCTCTCCGTTATGTTGCTGCCCGCGATTTCTGAGGCCAACAGCCGCCATCGGCAGGATCTGGTAAAAAAAGCAGTCCGAAAGACTACGCAGCTTTGCGTCATCCTCGGACTGTTATGTACGCTTGGTTTTCTGTTGTGCGGAAACTGGATCGGCATCCACTTGTTTCACAATGCTCTGGCCAGCATTTATATACGGACGTTAAGCTGGATCTGTCCGTTTCTGTTTCTTGCCAGTACGCTGTGCAGCATCTTACATGGACTAGGAAAAGCTACCATTACCATGTTGATCAATCTGCTTGGTGCCATTCTCCGTATTGGTTTTATTTTTGTTGGTATTCCACGGGTTGGGCTGTCTGCCTACCTGTGGGGAATGCTTGCCAGTCAGATTCTGATCTCCGTTCTCGCACTTATCAGTCTCCGAAGGTTTCACCCAGGCGCTCCATCGCCTCAATGATCATATCGCGCGGGCTTGCGATATTAATACGCATAAATCCTGCGCCCTCCGGTCCAAACATAGAGCCTTCGTTAAACCAGATTTTTGCGTCTTTTAAAATTTTAGCATTTAATGCCTCCGGTGAAAGACCATACTCCCGGAAATCCATCCAGAGCAGGTAGGTTCCCTCCGGCTCGATCAGATGAACCTTTGGCAGATGATCTGCCAGATAATCACGAATATATTTGATATTGCCCTGCAGATATACCAGTAATTCATCCAGCCACTGAGCACCGTTCTCGTAAGCTGCCTGACAAGATACCTGTCCGAACAGGTTTGCATCGGAATAAAATACTTTGTTCATCTCGGTCTGGAATGTTTTTCTTAATTCCGGATTTGGGATCATGATGTTTGAAAGCTGTAATTCTGCCAGGTTGAATGTTTTACTTGGTGCAGTGCAGATGACTGCGTTGTCTGCGTATTCGCTCAATGTACCAAAGCTGATGTGATGATATCCCTCATAAACAAAATCACAGTGAATCTCATCCACGATCATGATAACACCATGTTTTTTACAGATTTCAGCCGTTTTGCACAATTCTTCTTTTGTCCAAACGCGGGACACCGGATTGTGCGGACTGCAAAGCAGGAACAGTTTTACCTGCTCTTCTGTAATCTTGCGCTCCATATCTTCGTAATCCATACGGTATTTTCCATTTTCCAGAACCAGCGGATTATTGACTAATTTTCGTCCGTTTTCTTTTACCACATTTGTAAATGGGTGGTAAACCGGACGCTGGATCATGACACCGTCGCCCTCTTTTGTGTAGGCACGAACCGCTGCTGCCAGTGCAAATACCACACCCGGAGTTACGATCACCCAGTCATTTTCAATCTGCCAACCAAATCGTGTGGAAAACCAGTTTTTTAATGCGGCATAATAGCCCTCTCCCAGCATGGAATAGCCATAAATACCGCGGTCTGCCACTTCTTTTAAGCGTTCCTTTACTTCCGGAACAGTCTCAAAATCCATATCCGCCACCCAAAGCGGTAAGGTATTCGGATCCAGTTTTCGTTTTGTGATCATGTCCCATTTGTAGCAGTCTGTTCCATAGCGGTTTACCATTCTGTCGAAATCGTATTTCATATTTTCTCCTCAAACTGAAAACGGAGCGGATATTCATCATCCACTCCGTTACTTTCCAAAAATTCCTTATACTCGTGATAAGTACTCGCCTGTTCTTGTATCAATTTTGATAACATCGCCTTCGTTTACGAATAACGGAACATATACAGTAGCACCAGTCTCAACAGTAGCTGGTTTTGTAGCGCCTGTAGCTGTATCGCCTTTGAAACCTGGCTCTGTCTCTGTAATAACAAGTTCAACGAACATTGGCGGCTCAACTGCGAAGATATCTCCGTTGTGTGCAAGCATTGTTACTGCCTCGTTCTCTTTTACGAATTTCAGAGCATCACCGATTGCATCTGTGCTCAGAGCAATCTGATCATATGTCTCTGTATCCATGAAGTAATATAAATCACCGTCATTGTACAGATACTGTTTCTCAGATCTGTCAACATGTGCTGTCTCTACATCCTCTGTCGGACGGAAAGTTTTCTCTACAACACCACCGGTTTTAATATTTTTTAATCTTGTTCTGATAAAAGCTGCGCCTTTTCCAGGTTTAACGTGCTGGAAATCATCTACTCTGTATACGTTGCCTTCCAGCTCGATTGTAACACCTTTTCCGATTACCTTTCCTGCGTTTGCCATTCAAAAATCCTCCTTGTATGTTAAGACTCTCGGTCTTTTCTTCTATTACCACAATCAAATGGTAATTATTACTTCTCTCTATTCTATATGAAAAACCGCGATTTTTCAACCTTTTTATGGACTATTCCTCAATTTTATGAATCATATCGATTCTTGTCTGATGGCGTCCTCCCTGAAACTCGGCATTTAACCATGCGTCAACGATTGCTTTTGCAGTCTCGCTTCCAACGATTCTTGCACCGAATGCAATGATATTTGCATTGTTGTGTTCTTTGACAAGACGTGCTGTGACAGGCTCAGAACAAACTGCTGCGCGAACGCCTTTTACTTTATTTGCTGCGATGGAGATACCAACGCCGGTTCCACAGATCAGCACACCGCCGTCCACTTCACCTGCTGCTACCATACGTCCGGCTTTCTCGCCGTACTCCGGATAATTACAGCTGTCATGTGTATCGGTTCCGATATTGATCACTTCGTGACCCTTCTCTTCCAGATATGCTTTGATCTCATTTTTCAACTCTACTGCTGCATGATCGTTTCCAATTACAAGTTTCATTATTCTTCCCTCCGTATTCCCCTGTTCTTCTTTTCAGGATCTGTGTATGATCCAAGAAAGTGTGCTATCACACACTTACGCGTTTAAAATTATCAATAGCACATCTTTCTTGCCCGCGCCGAGCATGCTTGCAAAGCAAGAATCTCTTCTCGTGCGAGTGCGCATCGTTTGCACGAAGTGCTTTTGTTTGATAGGAAATTCATCGTAATTTCCTATCAAATCAAAAATGCCAGATATGTGGCATCAATTCACAAAAATACTTTTGTGTGTTTTTCTGTATCTGCGGTAACCGATCAGCACGATGGCCTCCAGTCTGCGCTTTAAGATAATCTGGATTTCCTCTTTCCAGTGAATCTTTTTTACCATAATCGATGGAATTCCAGTTCGATTGGCTCCGAAAACATCGGTAAACATCTGATCGCCGATAAAAATCGTATTCTTCTTATCGGTGTTCATCCGTTCCATTGCTTTTTCATAGTTTTTGGTGGACGGTTTGTGCGCATCGTAAATATACATTGACTGCACAGCGTCCGCAAACGGTTTTACTCTTGGTTCCTGATTGTTGGAGATCAGGCAGGTCGCAAATCCTAGCTCATGCAGATGTGCAAACAATTTTTTTGCCTTCTCATTCGCCGGTGCGCCGTGTGTCACCAGGGTATTATCAATATCAAAAATCAGTCCCCGGTATCCGTTCCGGTACAACCGGTCAAAATCAATTTCATATGTAGATGAAATATACAGATCCGGATAAAATTTTTGAAACATAGGTTACCTCCGTTCAATTGGGAGATAAAATTTCTCCACTGATTTCACTTTATTACTCACGTCGGATAGAACAGTCACTCACATCCGAAAAAACTATTTGTCCAGAACTTTCTTCAGTTCTTCCACAAAGGTATTCACATCTTTGAACTCTCTGTATACAGATGCGAATCTCACATAGGCTACTGCCTCCAAATCTTTCAGCTTATCCATCACCAGTTCGCCGATCACGCTGCTTGGAATCTCTTTTTCCTCCATATTGAAGATTTCTGTTTCCACATCGTCGATGAGCTGATTGATCTGGTTGACAGATACCGGGCGTTTATGACAGGCTCTGAGCACACCGTCCTCGATTTTGGAACGGTTATACTGCTCTCTGGTATTGTCTTTTTTGATAATGATCAGCGGAATCGTTTCCACTTTTTCATAAGTTGTAAAACGTTTTGAGCAGTCATCACAAAGTCTTCTGCGGCGGATGGAACAGTTGTCCTCCGCTGGTCTGGAATCAATGACACGTGTATTATCACTGCTACAGTAAGGGCATTTCATCGGTCTTTCTCCTCCGTACCTATTTCTCTTATAGCTTGTGCAGACATTTTTCCGCACATATATCTACCAGTATTACATCCGGTCCGATCCGAACAATTTTTTTCCAGTCTATGACATATTCCGTGTCACATCCCACCAGATGAAACCACTTCGGAGGTCCCTTTATGATCATTGCACATATCTGTCCGCTGCATTCATCAAACTTCAGATCACAGACATTTCCCAGACATCTGCAGTCAGAGGCATTGATTACCTCTTTCCTTGAAAATTCACATAAACGCATGGTGCACTTCTCCCTTCCCTCTGTTCCTTTATTTTATTCAGATTTATAAAGGAAGTGCATCTTTCAAAATATGTATATGATAGCTGTAGCTTATCTTCTACATAGCCATACGTTCATGTATCGTTGTTATGATATTTTATTCCTTATACGTTGAAACGGAACAGGATAACATCGCCGTCCTGAACCACATACTCTTTTCCTTCCAGTCCTACCAGACCTTTCTCACGGGCTGCTGCCAGTGAACCGCACTCAAGCAGGTCTTTGTAGTTTACTACCTCTGCACGGATAAATCCACGTTCGAAATCAGTATGGATCTTTCCTGCTGCCTGCGGTGCTTTTGTGCCTTTTTTGATGGTCCATGCACGGGTCTCATCCTCACCCGCGGTCAGGTAGCTTAACAGTCCAAGCAAGCTGTAACTTGCCTTGATCAGTTTCTCCAGACCGGACTGCTCCAGTCCAAGATCCTCTAAGAACATTGCTTTCTCATCATCGTCCAGCTCTGCGATCTCCTGCTCGATCTGTGCACAGATGACAAATACCTCAGAACCTTCCTCTGCTGCAAGTTTACGCACGTTTGCCACATGCGGATTGTTTGCTCCATCGTCTGCCAGATCATCCTCAGAAACGTTTGCTGCGTAAATAACAGGTTTTGCGGTCAGCAGATTGTAAGAAGCGAACCATTCCTGATCATCTTCATCGTCGCCAACTTCAAAAGTTTTTGCAAGCTTTCCGTCTTCCAGATGTGCTTTGATCTTCTCTAACAGTTCCAGCTCTTTTGCAAGTTTTTTGTCCATTCTTGCGCCTTTGGTTGTCTTTGCGATACGACGATCCAAAATCTCGATATCGGAGAAAATCAGTTCCAGATTAATAGTTTCAATGTCTCTGGCCGGATCTACGCTTCCGTCTACATGAACAACGTTTGGATCCTCAAAACAACGTACTACGTGAACAATGGCATCTACTTCACGGATATTTGCCAGGAACTGGTTTCCAAGTCCCTCACCTTTGCTGGCACCTTTTACAAGACCTGCGATATCTACGAACTCAATAACAGCCGGTGTCACTTTTTTGGAGTTGTACATATCTCCAAGTAATTTCAAACGCTCATCCGGTACTGCAACAACACCGACGTTCGGGTCGATGGTACAGAACGGATAGTTGGCTGACTCAGCGCCGGCTTTTGTCAGTGAATTGAACAGGGTACTTTTTCCGACATTCGGAAGTCCCACGATTCCTAATTTCATATCTTCTATCTCTCCTTTAAACTTCCCTTATGTAAGAGGGTTTTACTTTCTTTTTATCGTGCCGGGTACCACGAAAAATGCTATAAATCACACACACTTCTCCGGATACTCAAACCTTGATCTGCCTTATAATAAAAAGGCTGTAAAAACTCAAAAGAGTCTATCACAGCCTAGTATTATAACACACCTTATTAACTTTTTAAATACATAATCGCAAGTTTTATCCCTTTTCCCATAGGCCATAGCCTTTTGGTAAAACGACACTAAGTAAATCGCGCATTCTACTATACTGTTTCTGCCAGATAACTGATGCAACTGTGTGCTGCCACATTTCCCTCACCGACTGCTTTCGTATACTGATACGGGCGGCCGGTACAGTCTCCTGCTGCAAAACATCCCGGCAGATTCGTTTTCTGGGCACGATCTACTACGATGTGTCCATTCTCAATCTCAAGTCCCGGAATCAGTTTTGATGGTGCAATTGCATTGCGCAGACAGAAAACTCCATTCACTGCCAAAGTCTCGCCGCTTTTTAACGTAATTCCTGTCACCCGGTCAATGCCGTTTACTTCCACTGGGAAGTCTTTGGAAATCGTGACATTCTCTTTTTTTACCTGACTGTCTGAAAACAGTGGAAAATACGTTACTTTCGCGGCGAGATCTGCCAGGTATTCTACCTCATGCTCATATTTCGGATCATTACACAGCACTGCGATTTCCTTATCTTTGTAAAACATACCGTCACAGGTAGCACAATAGCTGACGCCTCTGCCAAGTAACTCGTCTTCACCCTTCAGTAGTTTTGCAGTCATCACGCCCATAGCAAGAATCAGTGTTTTTGCCTCGTAGACTTCATTGTCTGCCAGCACCATATAATAATTACCTGCTGCCATTACATTTGTCACGGTTTTTTCTGTAATGGTCAGACCAGCAGACTGTATATGATCCTCAAAATGTGCAAACAGTTCCTGTCCGGTTATCTCCGGAAATCCCGGATAATTTGTGATTTTTTCTGCTTTCTGCACTTTATCACTTAATTTTTCAGAACCAAACCATACAAAATTTTTTTTATAAGTTTGCAGATTCAGTGCCGCAGATAACCCTGCCGGACCAGTTCCGATAATCATACAATCATACATATTTCCTGCACCTCCGTGACTCTTTTTATACACCTGGAATCGTAATGAAGATTCCGAGTACACATTTTTATCATTTCCTTTATTTTATTGTTTATCCATTGTGGATTACACGTTCTTCCAGTTGTATCATAACTACCTCACATGGATTACCAAACCTTGGTATATCGGCCGTATTGGAAACTCCTGCGCTGACGATCATATTGTCATACTGACCATAAGCATAGCGTGGGAATAATCCCTGCCCCGGTGCGAAAACTGGAATACCTCGTTTTCTTCCGCCTCTGCTGAACAGACGCCACTGTCCGCCATGGGCGTGACCTGCCACGATCAATGCAAATGTATTCTGGTTCGTGTCTTTGATATATTTCGGATAATAATCCGGATGGTGACAGATTAGAATCTTCACTCCGTCTTTCTGCGAAAATTGCGCCAGCCATTCCAGATCATATCGGGTGGACATTCCGCCGATCCGCAGCTTCTGTCCTTTTACCGTCAGTTCGCAATCTTGATTATCCAGAAAAATTACCCCATGATCCTGAAAAAACTGCAAATCTTCTTCCGTATGATACCATTCATGATTCCCGACACCAAGCACCACCGGAGCCATTTTTAGCGCTTCTTCCAGAAAACGGTAGCCATTTGCCTTATCCCAGCGTTTTGTTTGTTCTCCGGAAGATGCAGAACCATCAACTTTCCGCACAATATTAAAAAACCAGGTGCGTGTGCGCGGAATCCCCTGCCATTCATCCATCTGTTCTACCGTCCATGGACTGACTGCCGGATCATGGCGCTCCATCAGGTCTCCCGCTACCAGAATCAGATCTGGTTGCTGTTGGCGTAAGATAGAAAGTGCTGTATCCGGACAGCGGTCGTGGACATCGGAAATCAGGGCGATGCGTATGCTGCCAGAAATTTGAGCAGAGATATTATACATTTTTGTAATTGTTTTGCTTTGTTTGTTACTTTTCATCAATTCAAAAACCTGCCACTTGATTAAATATAAGAAATTTTAACCTTACAAATCACAAAAACCACAGTTCTTCCTTCGTCGTCGATATTGCCGTTGCTCCTGCATCCAGCGCTGCGATAATATCCTCTTTATCAGAAATCAGACCCCCGGCGATCACTGGGACAGACAGTTTTCCTGTGATCTGGCGGATGACTTTCGGCATCACACCCGGCATCAGTTCCACGCAGTCTGGACGAATCGCTTTTGTGCACTTTTCCACATTTTCATAAGCTGCGGAATCAATGACAAAAAAGCGGTGCACCGTATATAAACCAAGTTCTTTTGCCCGGCGGATCTGTGGCTGTTTTGTGGAAATAATTCCATCCGCATTCGTTTCTTTCCGAATATAATCCACACTGATCTCCCTACTGGAAAGACCGTTCACCAGGTCCATATGTACAAAGGCAAACTTTCCTGCAGCTTTTACCTGATCTACGATTTCTGAAATGGTGCAGACATCTCCAAATAAAATAAAAACGATATCACTCTCGGACTGACAGCAGTGTGTCAGTCCTTCCATATCTCTTGCCGCCGCGATGACCGGGCAGTCTTCCAGTTGTTCCCGAAACGAATTCTGAAGCATACGCTATCCCTGCTTTCTGCTCTCTTTGTAATGCCATTCGTTTTCCATAATCCAGGATACAGGAAATAGCATCACAATTTATAAATCATCATTTTCGATTCATCGTTACTGACGTTTCTCTACGATAAACAGATAGCTTCCGTTTTTCTCCTGAATGCAGAATTCCTGCGCCAAACGAAACTGTGGATGCAGACGAAGCTGTTTTTTCACCAGTCCCATCTCCCGGGAGAAAAAGATCATACGGCCGTCCGAAGCCAGCACTTCATCGGATTTTTCAAAAAATCTGCGATACAATACGTCCAGTTCCGGTTTTGTCAGTTTTCCTGCCGGAAGGTCAGTCACGATCTCATCAAATTTATAGTCATGCACAAAATCAAAATAATCACGATTGATGTAATTCGTCTGCATTCCTGCAATCTTACTGTTTACTCTTGCCTTTTCAATCGCTTCCCCGAAAGTATCAATACCGTAAGCATTTCGCGCCGGAACAAGGAATCTTCGTTCTATCAGCAGTGTTCCAACACCACAAAACGGATCCAGAATCTGTGCATGTTCTTTCAGATATGGTTTCGCCAGTGCCATCAGCCCTGCTGCCATGGTCGGTTTCATGCTTGCTGCCACATAATATCTGCGGTAGTCAAAGCGGTGATCCGGCAGTGTGTACAGTTTCAACAGCGGTACATATACGCCTTCCCGGTTCTGAAGCAGGCGGATCTCCACCTCATAATGAGAAGTGGAGTTGATCAGCTGACGTGAAAAAGCGTCCTCGATGGCCGCAGACACACGCTTTGAAAATGCACTTCGTTCTTCCAGAGACATGACACCGGACACACCAATACGAAAATAAAACGGTGCATCTCCCTTATGTGTCTCTGTCAGTATCTGCATCAGATCAGATTCCGCCAGCTGCGCAGCCAGTGTTTCCGGCTCTGCGGAAAGCACGTTTTTCTCTGTCTGTGTATGGATGACAAATAACAGTTCCTGGATTGTTCGTATTTTCATAACTGTTTCAAAATCTGATACAATTGTCCGCGCACCAGATTTCAATACTTTTTTCTTTCCAATCACTTCTTCTGCCAGCACATCACGAAAAGCCGGTAAAGTCAGAAGCAGCACTTCGCTGGAACGGTTCCATCCGTTAAAAGTATGTTTTTTCACGTCTTTTTTCTGCAGGATCAGTTCCTGCAATGCATGAATCTCTGCCTGAATATGCTTTTTCTCTTCTTCCGTGGCCTCATAAACGACCAGTTCCTGAAGATGCTCCTCCAGCTTGGGCAGATACTCACTGCAATCGATCATGGATAAGGCCTGCACATAAGCTTCTTTGACAAACAATTTTTCCTCTTCCTCGTAGGCATCCATCAGCACATCCAGCGCATCCTGACAATGCAGTTCCCCGAGAATAGCTGCTGCATTTTTTCTAACCTTCGGATCCTCGTCCACCAGGCATTTCATGATCTCATCCAGACGGTTTCCTGTCATGATGAGAAACACCTTTTTCTTTGCATCATCTTTCAGTTCTTTTTTCAAAGTGATCAGACTTGCTCTGCGGTCTGTTCCTTTTTTTATTTTTTCATAAAGATCTCTCATCCGTTTTCATCTCCCGTCTCATAAACTTGCAGATAACTATCTACATCTTTTTTAAACTGTGTCCATGCATCCTCATGCTCCACATAATAGAGGGGACACAGTTTTCCGGTCACATCATAATGCCGGATCACATTTTCCGAAGTCAGTCCGAATTTGGCACACAGCCATGCTGTCAGTTTTATCACCGAATCGTAGGTTGCCTGTTCAAAGGAACCGTCCTCATTTTTATAACAGCATTCAATTGAAATCGTGTCACTGTTTCGGTCATTGGAGGCATAGGCAATCTCCGCAGTCGGAATGCATTGCACAATCTCGCCTTCCAGTCCCACTACAAAATGTGAACTTGCCTTTGTCGTATGTGTATCCTTCAGATTTTCAAAATAATTACGGTTCGCGATGGCAGTCGCCCCGGGATTTGCTGTGTAGTGAATGACAATGCCATTTACTTTCTCCAGTACCGATCCCGGCCGCGAATACGGATTTACTGTCAGAAGTTCCACGTCAAGATCCGGTTTGTTTTTGTCAATCTCTGACAACGTCACAAAGCTGTCTGAACTTGCAGTGGCAACTTTTTTCTGATGCCGCGTCACGCCAAAGATCACCAGCAGCACCAGTGCCAGAAGCCCCAGCGCCATCCAGAGTCTGGACATGTCATATCGTTTCTGCCTATTTCTTCGTTTTTTTCTCTTTGTTGTACTTTTCTGAGCCTTCTTCTGTGCTGCCATATGATCAATTCTTTACAAAATAATCTCTTGCAAGTTCCAAGGTCTGCGCCAACTGTTCCTCGGTATGTGCCGCAGAAAGGAACATTGCCTCAAACTGCGCCGGAGCCAGATAAATGCCGTGGTTCTGCATGTAATTACAATAATCAGCGTATGCCTTTGTATCGGAAGTTTTCGCTGTCTCATAATCATACACTTCCTGTGCGGTGCAGAACAGGCTTCCAAGAGAACAGATATGATTTACATGATATCCTTTTCCGCTCTCATCCACGATTTTCTGCAGTTCGGTGAAAAAACGGTCTGATTTCTCATTTAACTGTGTATAAACTTCCGGATGCTCTTTTAAGTAAGAAAGCTGTGCGATACCGGCTGCCATAGCCACCGGATTACCACTTAACGTTCCTGCCTGATACACAGCGCCCACCGGAGATACCATCTCCATGATCTCTCTGCGTCCGCCATATGCGCCCACCGGCATACCTGCGCCAATGATTTTTCCAAACGTCGTCAGATCTGGTGTCACACCAAAATAGCCCTGTGCGCCATCTCCCTGCATACGGAATCCTGTGATGACCTCGTCAAAGATCAGCAGGGAACCATATTTATCACAGATGTCACGCAATCCCTGCAAAAATCCAGGTTTTGGCGGAACGGTACCCATGTTTGCACCAACCGGCTCCACGATAATGGCAGCGATCTGCTCGCCATAGGTATCAAAACACTCCTGCACACTCTCCAGAGAGTTATAGTCCGCAGTTACCGTATCTGCGGTACAGCCTGCCGGAACGCCAAGAGACCCCGGAACACCTGCGGTCATCACGCCGGATCCTGCTTTTACAAGCAGTGCATCGGAATGTCCGTGATAACAACCGTTGAATTTGATGATCTTATCTCTGCGTGTAAAGCCACGGGCCACACGGATAGCACTCATAACAGCCTCTGTGCCGGAGTTTACCATACGCACCATGTCAATGGACGGTACCATACTGCACACCAGTTTAGCCATATCCACTTCGATGGATGTGGCTGCACCGTAACTTAAACCACGCTTTGCGTATTCCAGTACGGCATCCAGTACCAGCGGATGATTGTGTCCAAGGATCATCGGTCCCCAGGACCCAATAAAATCAATGTATTCGTTATCATCCTCGTCCCACATCAGCGCCTTATCTGCTTTTTTTATAAAACGCGGGGTAGAACCGATGGAACCGAAAGCACGAACCGGTGAATTTACGCCGCCTGGAATATACTGAACAGCTTCTTTAAAAAGAGCTTCTGATTTTCTGATCTCCATTATCCAATTCTCCCTTCATCCATGCACTTTGCAAGTTCTTCTGCGAAATAAGTAATATAAATATCCGTTCCTGCGCGGTAAGCAGACACTGCCATCTCACACATAATAGATTTTTCATCAATATAGCCTGCGGCTGCAGTTGTCTTTACCATAGAATACTCTCCGCTGACACTGTAAGCTGCCACCGGGATATCTGTCATATCTTTTACTTCACGGATCAGATCTCCATAAGCCATGGCCGGTTTTACCATAACAATATCTGCGCCCTCGATCACGTCCTGATCTACTTCTTTTAATGCTTCTCTGCGGTTATGGTAATCCATCTGATATGTTTTGCGATCACCAAATGCAGGTGCAGATTCTGCCGCATCACGGAACGGACCGTAAAATGCAGAAGCAAATTTTGCAGAATAAGCCATGATCGGTGTATTGATATAGCCATTTGCGTCCAAAACCTGGCGGATCGCACCAACTCTGCCGTCCATCATGTCAGACGGTGCTACCATGTCCGCGCCTGCCTGAACCTGAGACAATGCTGTTTTCTGCAGCAGTTCCAATGTTTTATCATTATCTACATCATGTCCGCAGAGCACACCGCAATGACCATGGGAAGTATACTCACACATGCACACGTCACCGATCATATACAGATCCGGGAACAGTTCTTTTGCCTTGCGGAATCCCTGCTGTACAATACCATCCTGTGCATAAGCACCGCTTCCCAGCTCATCCTTGTGATTTGGGATACCAAACAGCATGACACCGCCAATTCCGGCTTTTGTCAGCTCTTCTAATTTTTCTCCCATGCGGTCCACACTGTAACGGTATTGTCCCATCATGGATGGGATTGGATCTTTGATATTGGTTCCTTCTACGATAAACATCGGGTAGATCAGGGAAGATTTATCCATTCTGGTCTCCCGAACCATTTTTCTTAAATTTGGGCTTGTCCGCAGTCTGCGGGGACGATTGATCATTTCCATTTTAATTTCCTCCTGTCAAACCAATCTGTATGTTATATAGAGCTGTCTGATCTCCATATTTTTGAAAATATCTGTATATTTACTGTTGTTCCTTGATAGCTGAAACAATGGCTTCCACCGTAGCTTCCTTTGCCACGATCACATTAGAAAAACCGGCGTTTTCTGCCGCTGCCTTCGTCTGGACTCCAATGCAGACCGCCTGAAGATGACTGTAGTCTGCTCCGGCTGTCATTTTTGCAAATCCGCGCACCGTGGAAGCACTGGTAAATACTACCGTTGCATCTTCTTGCGTCAGATTCGGAAGTTCCAGCACCGGATTTTCCTTCTCTATGGTATCATAAATCGGCAAATCTGCAATCGTAACTTTTTTCTGTTTTGTAATTTCTTCCACAAGTTCCTGACTTCCGACCCTTGCCCGGGGAATCAGGATCCGGTCTCCGTCCTTGCAATCCGCTCCGATGCAGCGCCCCAAATGTGCCGCATCATACGTCTCCGGCATCAGATCTGCGATCAATCCGTACTTTTGCAGCTGCGCGGCTGTTCCAGCTCCGATCACGGCTATTTTTCCATTGGAAAACCGACGGATATCCAGATGTTTTTCCCGCAGCAGAGCAAAAAAGCAGTCCACACCAGATGGAGAAGTAAACACCAGATACTGATAGTTGTCCAAATTTTCCAGCACTGCTCCCTGCTCCGGCAGCGTCTTAGCGGAACATGGTGCAATGGCGATAGTTGGCAGCTCCAGCACTTCCGCACCAAGACTTCTTAATCTGGACGCAATCGGTGCCATGCGTTCCTTCGGGCGTGTCACAATAATTTTTCTGCCAAATAACGGCAGTTTCTCATACCAGGCAAATTCCCCGGACAAAGCACACACCTCTCCGATCACAATAATCGCCGGTGTCATCAACGGATGTGCTTTCACATCGTCTGCCAGTTTTTCCAGCGTACTCACGACTCTGCCCTGTCTTGATGTGGTTCCCCGGCTCAATAACGCAGCCGGTGTTTCTTTCGCTTTTCCCGCTCTCATCAGGCCGCCGCAGATGTCTTCCAGTGCAGAAACGCCCATAAGAAAGACCAGTGTTCCCTCTAGCTTCGCCAAGGTATCAAAATCCAGCTCCAGCGGTTCATCTTTTTTCTTATGTCCCGTAATGATATGCACGCTGGATGCAAAATCACGATGGGTGATTGGAATTCCGTTATAGGCCGCCACCGCAATGGCTGAGGTCACTCCCGGCACAACTTCAAAAGGAATGCCGTGCTCTGCCAGCAGCGTCAGTTCCTCCCCTCCGCGGCCAAACAGAAACGGATCTCCACCCTTTAAACGAACTACCCTTTTTCCTTCCTGCGCTTTTTTTAACAGCAGGCAATTCATCTCCTCCTGTGGCATCGTATGATTTCCAGAACGCTTTCCTGCATCGATTTTTTCTGCTGATTCCGGCATCATCAGTAAGATACTGTCTCCCACCAGACGATCATAGACAACAACTTCCGCCTGTTCCAGGACACGTTTTGCTTTTACTGTCAGAAGTTCCGCATCCGACGGACCGGCTCCCACCAGCCAGACTTTCCCCTGATTCATTTATCTTTCCTCCTGTTTTTTCAACATCACTATTTCATAATTTACCCATTTCTGTTTCTTAAGAAGAAATGTATTTCTCTGCTCAGATTGCAGTTAACTGCTTTAATCTGCGTGCCAGCACAATTCCCAGTTTCTCTGCCTCAGATACCGGCGCTTTCTGTATCTCTTTTACCGTTTTTCCACTGCATTCCTCGTAATACAATCCGCGCAGCACAACGACATCTCCATCCACCTCTGCATACGCTGCAATCGGAGAAGAACATCCCCCATCCAGTTCACGGATAAATGCACGTTCACACACAGATGTGATACGGCTTTTCTCCGAGCAGAATTCCTGCAAAAATGTGTAATCCTCACCGATACGTCCCTGCAGCGCAAGTACACCCTGACCTGCCGCCGGGATCATTTCATCTACTGAAAAATACCGACTGATCCTCTGTTCCAATCCCAACCGCTTCAGTCCTGCAGCAGCCAGAATCGTTGCCGCATAATTTCCGGAATCCACCTTTGCCAGACGGGTGTATACATTACCGCGGATCGGCGCAAATGTAGCTTGCGGATACATTGCCTGAAACTGTAACATTCTGCGCCGGCTGGAACATCCCACCGGCTTTGAGAAATCAATTTCTGTCACACCTTCCGGCAGTACAAGTACATCCCTGGGATCTTCCCTCTCAGAAAAACCGAGCAACGGAAGTTCTTCCGGAATTTCTGCCGGCATATCCTTCAGACTGTGTACCGACAGATCGCTGCGTCCATCCATCAGCGCCGCATCCAGTTCCTTTACAAACAGTCCTTTACCGCCTATTTTGTCCAGATTACGATCAAGGATCTTATCACCGGTTGTCTTCATGGTGACAAGTTCCGGCTCATACTCCGGACAGTTTTCTTTTATATAATCTATGACCATCTCACTCTGCACGACTGCGAGACGGCTCTCTCTGCTTCCAATTCGAATCTGTTTCACTGCCATCCCTCCATATTTCTTTTTTTGTCCGCTCAGAATTCTCTTTCAAAAATTCTGAAACGTATTCATCCCATTCTCTTATTCCAGATTGTCACTATTCAGAGCTCATCCGCATTTTTCTGTAAATCTGCTTGCCTCTGAATAGTTACTCCAGATTGTAATTTTCCGTCTCAAGTACCTCACGGATCTGCGCACTGACTTTCCGAACTTTTCTGTGATCACCATTGTTTGAAGTGATTCCGACCACAAGTTCTTCCGTCTCTGCCAGTGCCGGAAAACGGAAATCACACAGGGTCTGATCCGAAGCCACATTGACCCACACATGATGCATTTTACATGCTTCCCAGATCCTTTGATCTGTTTCCCCGCTGTCTGTCGCTGTCAGCACCAGATCATAATCTGTCACTTGTTCCGGATCACATGTTTTCTGTTCTAAATGCAGATGCTCCGTTCCATACTGCTGCTGCAGTTTCTGAAACTCCTCCCGCATCTGTGGTGCCACAACGGTGATGACTGCGCCAAACCGCAGTAGCGCAGACACTCTGCGCAGTGCGATGCTGCCCGCACCGGCCACAAGTACCTTTTTCCCTGTCATATCAATAAAAAATGGAAAATATCTGCTTTCCATTCTGTTTTACTCCTTTTCCCACACCTGTTCCAGCGCATCAAGACATTCCCGCATAACGTCTGTATCCGCATGATCCCGCACACCGAAAAGCATCTTCTGAAATACCTTTGCGGCAGTCTGCTCCACTGCATCCGCCAACTGATGACAGGTTTCCGGGGACAGATTCATCTCATGGAACGTCTTTCCCATGCGCCAGCTTACATCCTGTGCCGCCAGTGTGCCAAGTTCCCGGATCTCCGGAATCATATCTTTGCACTCGTACCAGGAAGTAAACTCTGTCACTTCCTCTTCCACCAGCTTCTGTGCTGCTGCAATCTGTACTTTCTGTGCTTCTGAAACGCCGGCTCCGGTCTGAAAATCATCAATATTAAATACTTCTGCCTGCTCCAGATCACCAATTTCCGGATCAATATCCCTTGGCACTGCCAGATCGATAAACGTCAGTTTATGACCATATGGTAATCCCTGGATTCCGTCTTTTTCCAATGTCAGATTTGGGCTTGCCGTGGCAGAAACCACATAGCGGCACTCCGGGATTTTTATATAACGTTCCCCGTAATGGATACGCTCACAGCCCTCCGGAATCTGCACTTCTCCGCTATGATACTGACGCACCGTCACCGTCACATTTGCACCGCGCTCCTGAAAGGCCCGGGCCGTCAGTCTTCCCATCTCACCATTTCCGATAACGAGACATTCCTGTCCTTCAAAACAGTATCCCTGCTCTTCTAACTGACATAATGCCGCTGCAATGGCAGATGTATTTCCTTTCGGGATTGCCACCTGAGTTTTTATTTTTTTCCCGATGGTGACAGCCATACGAAACAATGTTTTCAACACAGTATCTGCCACATCACAAAGTCTTGCATATTCCAGTGCATCCCGCACCTGGGTCAGGATCTGATCCTCCCCGATAATTCTTGATTTGAGACCACCGGTCAGCAGAAAAAGATGTCTGACTGCCTCCTCACCGCTTCTGTTGCAAAACAGTGTTTTCAAATGTGACTGATCTGCTTTTGGAATCTCTCTGACATGACAGACCAGGCTGTACAGATCCAGTTCTGTTTCCAGTGATACATATAATTCTGTCCGGTTACAGGTAGACAGCAACACGCAGCCATCCACGCCCTGCTGCCGGATGACTGCCTCCATTAATTCTTTTTGCTTCACTTTGGTCATTGAAAACAGCTCCCGCTCCGCAACCGTCGCTCTGCTGTGGTCAATTCCTATCATCTGTATCTTTATCATCGTTTCTTTGCACCTCTGCTGCTGTCAAGATCATATAATAAGGCATTACAGATTGCTGCTGCCACATTGCTTCCGCCTTTTCTGCCTCTTGCCACAATGTACGGCGCACCACTCTCCATGATGAGTTCTTTTGCCTGTACCACATTCACAAATCCCACAGGAACACCGATGATCAGTGCCGGAGCAACTTTTCCTTCCATGATCAGTTCATGCAGGCGGATCAGTGCGGTAGGTGCATTTCCCACTGCAAAGATCAGCGGTCCCGGAAGTGATGCTGCCTTGTCAATGCTTGCCGCTGATCTGGTACATCCCCGTTCTTTTGCAACAGCCGCCACATCCTCATCTGAAATAAAATTGTATGCCTGTCCACCGAGATTTTCCAGGGCACGTTTGTTAATGCCAGACCAGGCCATTTTCGTGTCCGTAATAATGCTTGCTCCCTGCAGCAGGGCTTCCTTTGCCCGCTCCAGCGCATCCTCAGAAAAAGTCAGTGTCTGCGCATAGTCAAAATCTGCACTTGTATGGATCACACGTTTGATGATGTGTGCTTTATCCTCCGGCAATTGAATTCCCATCTCTTCGAGTTCCTGCCCGATGATCTCCATACTTCTTTTTTCTATATCCATTGGTTTTACATGTTCAAACTCCATTTTTCGTCTCCTCATATACTACCATCTATCTGTTATATCTGAATGCTGCCTGAATCTGTACGCACAGTTCCCACTGCATTCTGTACTTATTGCAGTCCATTTTCCAGAATCCGGTAAATGGCATCCATATCCAGATGCTGACGCAGAATATCCGCCATCTTATCATACTGTGTCTCTTTATAAGTTGCGTAATCCACCTGAGCCAGTCCTTCCGGATCTATGCCCTTTCGCTCTGCCAGGGCACGCACCACTGCATTTACCACGTCCATACTGTCAAAAATGCCATGTACATAGCTTCCGTACACATTTTCGCCCATGGCACCTTCTGTTTTTATCTCTGACTGTGCCACATTCGTATCATGAATAACGGTCAGTGATTCCGTTCCTGCTGCACGGATGCTTTGTCCCATATGAATCTCATATCCGGTAAAAGCCACATTGGAAAGCCCTGCCAATATGCCGGTTACAGTTCCAAAGGTACCATTCACCCGGGTTCTTGTCTTTTCATCAGTAAAAACAGTCCGCATCGGAAGCAGGCCCATACCACGCATACTGCCGCCTTCTTCCACACCATTCGGATCATCCAGAAATTCTCCCAGCATCTGATAACCGCCACAAATGCCAAATACCGGGCAGCCTGACGCATATGCCTTCAGCACGGAAGCCTCAACACCCGACTGACGCATCCATGTCAGATCGTGCATGGTATTTTTTGTGCCCGGAAGCAGGATCAGATCCGGATGCCCCAGCTGTGCCGCTCTGGACACATAGCGTACGGACACACCCGGAATGCTTTCAAATATGTTAAAATCCGTAAAATTAGAAATACGGGGCAGACGGATCACTGCGATATCGATCTGAGCAACTTCCTTATGACTACTCATCCGCTCGCTTAAGCTGTCCTCATCCTCCACATCAATATCCATGTACGGAGCCACACCAACCACCGGCCGGTCACAGATGTTTTCTAGCATCTCAATTCCCGGATCCAGAATCGTTTTATCCCCACGGAATTTATTGATGATCAGTCCTTTTACGATCTTTTTTTCCTCTTCTTCCAGCAGCATCATCGTTCCCGCCAACTGTGCGAACACACCGCCACGATCTATATCGCCCACCAGAAGCACTGGAGCTTTTGCCATCTTTGCCATTCCCATATTGACGATATCATCATTTTTCAGATTGATTTCCGCCGGAGAGCCTGCGCCCTCGATCACAATGATATCTGCCTGTTCTTCCAGTGCATGATAAGCTTTCATAATATCCGGAACCAGCTGCTTTTTGTATTTAAAATAATCTCTGGCACTCATGGTAGAAAGTACTTCTCCATTGACGATCACCTGAGAGCCGGTATCATTTGTTGGTTTTAACAAAATCGGATTCATCAGAACGGAAGGCTCGATTCCTGCTGCCTCCGCCTGCATGACCTGGGCCCGCCCCATCTCAAGCCCCTCTCTCGTAATAAAAGAATTCAGTGCCATGTTCTGGGATTTAAAAGGTGCCACCCGATAGCCATCCTGTTTAAAAATCCGGCAAAGGCCTGCCGCCAGCAGACTTTTTCCTGCATTTGACATGGTTCCCTGTATCATAATTGCTTTTGCCATCTATATCCCCCTCTTCTCTGGTAAAATTTCCCGCAGTGCTTTTAAAAATGCCTGATTGTCCGCTTCTCCCCGCACGGCGATCCTGAAAAATTCTTCCCGCAGTCCATCATAATTTCCGCAGTTTCGGATCATAAATCCCATCTGCCGCATAGCAGTTTCAAAGCCTGGTTCCGCACGGAAAAAGATATAATTTGCCGCGGAACCGTATACTTTCAGACCTGCCGCAGTCAATCCTTCTAAAAGTACCGCTTTCTGCTCTGCCATCAGTTTCCGGCTTTTCTTCACAAACTCTGTTTCTTTCACAGCTGCAATGCCCGCCGCCTGCGCCGGCACCGACACATTCCATGGCTGAGACACCTGCTCCATTTTCCGGATCAGTTCCACATCACTGCAGATACCGTATCCCAAGCGAAGTCCTGCCATGCCATACATTTTTGTAAACGCCTTTAATAAAAAAATCTTCGGATTTTCCGCTACCAGCGGCAATAATGTATGTGCCATGCCATCTTCCAGGAAATCATGAAAACACTCATCCATCAAAAGACAGGTTCCTGTTTTCGTACACCGGATAGCAATCTGCTCTGACAGCTTCTGATCAATGAGTTGTCCCGTCGGATTATTCGGATTGCACAGCACTACCACATCTGTGTCTTTTTGAATCTGCTCCAGAAACTCCTCCTGCAGTTGGAAATCCTCGTCTTCCCGCAGCGTCACTTTCCTCAGATGACAGTCCACACTTTCCAATGCCTGCCGATACTCATAAAAAGATGGTACCGGAAGCAGTGCTTCCTTCGGCTTTAACGCCAATACAAAAGAAAAAATCACATCTGCCGCACCATTACCGCAGAAAATCCATTCTGTCGGAACGCCCTCCTTTTTTGCAATGGCCGCTTTCAGTACTTCACACTCAGGATCCGGATACCAGACCGACGCGTCTATGGCATCTTTTGCCGCCTGTCTGACGCTCTCCGGCATTCCAAGGAAATTTATATTTGCAGAATAATCCACCAGCCCCTGATTGCGATAGATATCTCCGCCATGCTTATGCATTGGCCTCACCTCGTTTCTTATATAGAATTACACGGATTGCTCTGCGCTTTTCTTCAGCAAAGAACCAGCACAAGAAGCTTTATCCCATTAAACACGATCATTCCCAGGGCACTTGCCGCATAAAGTAACCGGTTTGCCCGGGCGATATCCGCAATTTCCACTGGCCGTATCGGATCCCCGATCGTCGGTTTCTCATGTTTTTTTCCAAAATACCAGGCATCTCCTGCCAGCTGAACCTGCAGTGCTCCCGCCATGACCGCCTCGGTCTGCGCAGAATTCGGACTTGCATGGCACAGACGGTCTCTCTTAAAAATCTTCCATGCATTTTTTCCATCCAGCTTCACAAGCGGAGCTGCCAGAATCATCAGGATTCCCGAAATTCTTGACGGAATGAAATTCAACACATCATCGAATTTTGCTGCCGCCCGTCCAAAATACAGGAATTTGTCATTTTTGTAACCAACCATAGAATCCATGGTATTGACCGCCTTATAAAAATAACCCAGTACCGGCCCACCGATCATCATATAAAACATCGGTGCCAGAATACCATCGGAAGTATTCTCCGCCACGGTTTCCACCGCCGCTTTTACCACACCGGTTTCTGTCAGATCTTTCGTATCCCGACCCACGATCATGGATACGGCATACCGGCCGGCCTCCAGTCCTTCTGTTTCCAGCGCTTTGGCCACTTTCATGCTCTCTGTCTTCAGTGATTTTGTCGCCAGGATCGTATAGCACATATACGTCTCAACCGCAAATCCAAGCCAGAACCAAATACGGTAACACACAAGCAGTAAAACAAGCGGAATTGCTGTGGAAATCCCGGTCACAAGAATCACCAGCAGCACCCCCGCCGCCAGATCCTTCTGTTCACTTTTTCCTGTTCGCAGTCTCTTTTCAAAAAAAGAAATCATATTTCCGATAAAACAAATGGGATGCCACATCCCATGGGGATCTCCGATGATGAGATCCAGCACATAGCCGGCCACAAGGGCCGCAATCGTTGCATACATGTACATCATTTTATTTTATGCGGGTTCCAATTCCACAGGTGACACGGTATACCGCCTCCGCCTGTTTCGCCAGTTCACAGGTCAGACGCCCGGTGCGCTCCCTCCATGCCCGCTCAAAAGCATCCATGGGAACAACACCGCATCCCAATTCATTGCACACGATGATCTGGTCCGGATCCTGTTCTAACTTCTCCCGCAACTCCTCTTCTATATTTCGCTCCGCCTTCATGCAGTCCTTTACCCATACATGAAACTGTGAAAACAGGGTGACTTCTCTCCCAGCCTGTTTCTGCTGTTCCAGAAGTGTTCCCGCAAATGCGGTTTTCCCCTGATAAGCCCCACCAATGACAAGTATCATATTTCAAATACCTCCTTCGCATCTCAGTCAAATTCAAGTGTTCCACTTCTACAAATAGTGACTGGTAACAAATCTGCAGATTTCTACTGCAAAATCACCACATATGCCATGACAAGCTCACAGATCTGCAGGAAAAAGCCCTGAATATCTCCTGTAATGCCGCCAAATTTCTTCATAGCCATCCGTCTGCAGCAAAGGCAGACAATCACAGCTGACGCTGACGCCGTTGCCCCGCGCGCCGGATCCAGCCAGATCATAGCCGCCATACAGATTGCTGCTTCCACTACCAGAATGATTCTGCAGCGTTTCTGGTCTGCCGCCTGAGCAAAAGTCGCTGCCAGACCACTGTTTTTTGCACAATGAAACGTGCAGATTCCAAAGCCGCTCAATGCCCTGCTTAGGAAAAATCCCAAAGCCAGTACGCTGATGTCTTCCGGTACAGCCTCTGTCCAGATACCAAAAAGTGCCAAAAAATATCCACAGCACACAATAATGGCAAATGCTCCGGCATGAGAATCTTTTAATATCTCCAACCGGCGCTCCATGGGCTGCCAGGAACTCAAAGCATCCGCCGTATCAAGCAATCCATCCAGATGGATCCCGCCTGTAACAAGCACCGGAATCAGCACTGAAACAGCTGCCTTTAAGATGATTCCGATTCCAAGCAGATCACTGACCAGAAACCAGAGCCACACCAAAACTCCAACTGCCGCACCGATCCACGGAAAAAAGCAGAGCGTGTTTTTCATATTTTTTTCGTTCCACTCGATCTGTGGCATTGGTACCTTGGAATACATGGAAAACGCAACCACGATACTTTCCAGAATAATCATACTCTCACGCTCCTTGTCACAACCGTTCTGTCGTATTCTTTCCCTTTGATACAAATCGGAATGCCACACACTACTTCGAACACACAATCCGCCATGGCTGCCGCTTCCTGATTTAGCTGACCAAGGATTTTCAGATACTGCTCTGTCTCCGGATCGTATTCCACCCCGTCGGAAAAAATATCATTGCTGACAATGACCAGGTGTTTCGCCTGTCCGGCCAGATAATGCAACCCTTCTTTCAGAACTTCTTCACAGGAATATCCACGTCCGTCCGGGGCGAACACTTCATTTGCCACCAGATTCGACATACATTCCAACAACGCCGTACATTCTTGTGGCAGACAGATATCCTCCATGTGTGTGCCCTGCTCAATGGTCTCAAATCCCTTGCCGCTTCTGGCTTTTCTATGTTTTTTCACACGGGCATGGCTCTCTTCATCATAGGCCTGCATGGTTGCAATATAACGTTTTTTGTGCGCCGGCAGCTTCATGCAGATACTTTCCGCAAACTCTGACTTTCCGCTGCCGCTGCCCCCCATTACCAATACAATCATTTTTATACTTCTTTCTGTTCTCTTCCTTTCAGCCAAAAATAGTTCTAACTCAATGGCTGATATTCCTCTATATCTGCCTGCATGAAGGTACTCATTTTATGATAAATATCCGATGCAAAATCCAAAATCGGAAATAACGCAACTGCGCCGCTTCCCTCTCCTAGTCTCATCCCGCAGGTGAGAAATGCATCTTTATTCAGTGTCTCCAGCAAAATATTTGCCCCCGGTTCCTCTGAAACGTGGGAAGCCAGAATATAATCTGCGCACTCCGGCACCAGCCGTACTGCCGTCAGAGCCGCCACCTGAGAGATGAATCCGTCCATGACCACCGGCATCTGTAACGCAGCCCCACCAAGAAACAGACCACACATTCCGGCAATGTCAAACCCGCCGACTTTTGCCAGCACATCCAATGGATCCTTCGGATCCGGCTGATTGCAGGCAATTGCTTTTTTGATCGCCTGAATTTTGCGCTGCAGGCCGTCTGTGGAAAGTCCTGCGCCACGGCCGGTCACTGTCTCCACGTCCAATCCAAGGTATACTGCTGTCATAGCACTGCTCGTGGTCGTATTTCCGATTCCCATCTCGCCGGTTGCCAGCACCTCATATCCTTCGGCCTTTAATTCTTCTGCCCTGGCAATTCCAACTTCAATCGCTGCAATTGCCTGTTCCCGGGTCATCGCTGGTTTTTTCGTCATATTTTCCGTTCCATAAGCGATTTTTCGTTTTTCCACCCGTGGTGTGTCGATGGACATTCCGATATCTACCGGACAGATTTTTGTATTCGCCCGTTTGCACATAATAGCCACACAGGACTTCTCATCCAGAAAATTTTCTGCCACGGTAGCGGTCACTTCCTGCCCGCACTGGGTCACGCCTTCTTCTACAACGCCATTGTCCGCACACATGATCACCAGTGCTTTCCGATCAATATGTACGTCTCCTGTACGCTGAATGCCTGCAATCTGAATAACTGCCTTCTCCAGCCGGCCGAGACTTCCCAGTGGTTTTCCAAGGCTGTCCCAGTGTTTTTTTGCCGCCTCCATAGCTTTTTCATCCACGGGTTGAATTTTTTCTATCGTCTCTTCCAGTGTCATCTGTCATACCTCCTGCATGCTTCCACAAAATTTGCCGCAAATCTCGGATTGGAATAATAATATAGATGTGGAAATCCTGCCGCATACACGTTTCCTGCCTGTATACACTCCCATCCCCTGCTTCGCTTCGGTTTTGTCGCATAAAATGCCGCTCCGTTTTCTGTACTGTCAAAATAGTGGAATTCATGTGCTTTGATCCGCTCCCCATTTTTACAGAGCATCTGATCCTCCTTCGCGGTCAATTCTACATAACCGAACCGGCCAAGTTTTCCGGTATAATATGCATTTCCTTTTAAAACACCGGCCATCGGCCATCGGCAGGTCTGCATGTCTTCCATAGATTCATGCAGATACATAAATCCGCCGCATTCTGCCAGATAGGGCATTCCTGCTGTGATTTTTTCCCGGATATCCCTGCGCATGCTCTCATTCTCACTCAGCTGCTTCGCATACAGTTCCGGATAACCGCCTCCGATCAGCAATCCCTGCAGATTTTCCGGAAGTTTCTGGTCATGCAATGGCGAAAAAAAGACTGTTTCCGCTCCCAGCATCCGCAACAGATCCAGATTATCCTCATAATAAAAACAAAATGCTTCGTCTTTTGCCACGCCGATACGCAGTGTTTCTGCCGATAACGCTTTTACCTGTGCACTCTGCTCCTGATATTCTCGTGGCAAAAACTGTTCCAGCGGTGTCCACGTAAAATCCGGTGCATCTTCTGCAAGACGAATGATAGCCTCCAGATCAAGGGTATCTGTCAGAATCTCTGCAAGTTTTTCAATCCGCTCCTGCAGATCCGTCAGTTCTGCCGGTGTCACAAGTCCAAGATGCCGGCTCTCAATGACACATTCTGTCACCTTTGGCACGAATCCCAGCACCGGAATCCCACATCTTTCTTTGATGACCGGTTCCAGCTGTCGGCACATAAATTCTGACGTCTGATTCAGGATCACACCACCGATATGTGATTCCGGCTGCATCTGCATAAATCCCTGAATCAAGGCTGCCACCGACAGACTCATTCCCCGCATATTTACCACCAGAATAACCGATGTATCTGTCACATCCGCCAGTTCCCAGGAAGAGGCCGTCAGTGTAACCCCTGCCACGCCGTCATAAAATCCCATGACACCTTCCATCACTGCCAGGTCTGCCTGCTGCGCATGGGTGCCAAACAATGTTCGGGTCAGCTCCCGACCAGAAAAATAGGTATCCAGATTCCGGGACGGTACTCCAAGCACTCTTGTATGAAATAACGGATCAATATAATCCGGTCCACATTTAAAAGATGCCAGATTTCGTCCTTTATTTTTCAATGCCTGCAGCAGTCCACAGGTAATCAGCGTCTTCCCACTGCCACTGTTTGGCGCCGCCAGCATAATACGCGGTATCTTCATTTTGCCACTCCCCCCTTTCTGCTTTTTACTCCCCCTGCTTTCTTCCTCCAAAAGAAATCACATAAACGGGATTCTGTCCCATCATCAGATGATACTGCCCCAGTTTCTTTGATTTTGATATATTCACAGAAGCGATGTCTGCATCCAAAATGCCCCACTCCTGCAAAAGCGCAGTGATCTCCGCCAGTGTCTCCAGTGCGATACAGTTGACCACAATACGGATCTGCGGATTTTTTTCCCGCAATAATCCGATAATTTCTCTCATATTTCCACCTGTTCCGCCCAAAAATGCATGGGTCGGTATCGGCAGTCCCTCAAAAGCCTCCGGTGCTTTTCCATGAATGATCTGAAGATTGGAAACGCCGAATTTTTTCTGGTTTTCCCGAATCAGTTCTGCCGCTTCTTCCTTCTGCTCAATCGCATATACCATGCCCTGATCCGCCATGCGGGCTGCTTCGATGGATACAGAACCGGTTCCGGCTCCCACATCATAGATAATGGAATCCTCACAGAGCTGCAGCTTTGACAGGGAAATACTGCGCACTTCCTCTTTCGTCATCGGCACTTTTGCCCGGATAAAAGCCTCATCCGGAATGCCATGGGTAATAACCGGTGCGGCATGCTCTTTTTTCTCCAACAGCACCACACTGACGCCTGCCGAATCGTAATTCTGAAAATCCACCGGTGTTCCGGTTGTGATCTGTTCCTCCGGATAACTCAGGTTCGTTCCCACCGACATGGAAACTTCATTCATTTCATAGGTTAAAAGAAGTTCTGCCAGTTCCCTGATACTCTTTGCATCAGAAGCCAGTGTAAACACTTTTCTGCTTTTTTTCAGTGCAGCCAGCAAATTCATCTGTCGTCCGTGCATACTTGTCAGCAGCATATCATCCCAGGATGTCTGCAGTTTTGCTGCAAAATACACTCCACTGGAAATACCACAGATCAGATGCAACGGATACTCTGCCAGCGCATCTGTCAGCTTCTTCGCACCGCTGTAAAATCCAACGTCTCCCGACAAAGCGATCACAATGTGCCGATATTCCGAATGAGTTCTGATATATTCTGCAATCTCTGTACTCAGATACATGGAAACCATCTGTTTTTGTACAATAATTTCTGCCGATTTTTGTTCAGCATCTTTTCGACAGATTTCCCAGTTCTTCAGACTCTCCTGCACCGCCTCCAGCATCCGTTTTGCACCGATGATGCAGTCTGCCTGTTCACAGGTCAGAAATCCTTCCAATGTCATAGTCTCCGGTGTTCCCATACCAATACCAAGCAGCGTGATCTCCGGCTTTTCTGCTTTCTTCATTTCACTTTCGTTTTGCACAGTTTTCTGTGCTTTATCTTTTTTCGAATGATCAGGATCTGTTTCCAATACGGTTTCTGTCTGACCTTCTTCCCGCAGGATCAGCTGCTCTACTTCCTGCATGGAATACCCGCTTTCCTGCACCGGACGCCGGATTACCACGCAGGTCGCCCCCGCCTCTTTTGCCGCCTGCACTTTATCTGCAAAGCCTCCGGCCGCACCGGATTCCTTTGTCAGTAAAAAAGATGCATTTGTTTCCTGCAGCAGCGTCACATTCATATTTTTTGAAAACGGCCCCTGCATACAGATCAGCTGTTTTTTCGGTAGGCCGATCCGTTCTGCCGTTGTAAAGGCTTCTGCCTGGGGCAGTACTCTTGCATACAGACGGTCTGTGTCCGAAATCCGCTCAGTAATCTCCGGCAGTTCTTTTAAACCTGTCGTCAGTAAAATATTTCCCTGCTGGGTCTCCAGCCAGTCTACTGCCTCCTGACAAGTTGCAAAGGACACGATATGATCAAATTCTGACAAATCCAAAGTCTCACGCTGCAGACGGACATAACGCATTCCCGCCGCTTCGCAGGCCTTTCTGATATTTGCGGTTACTTCCACCGCATGTGGATGCGTTGCGTCAATAACTGCCTTCAAGCCGTCTGACATCCGTTCACGGATCTGATGCTCCATTTCGGCTGCATCCATACGTCCGGTATGTACCTGCACATATTCCGAAGTTTCTGATTCTAATAACTCTTCTCCGTATTCTGTTGCCACACAGATTTCCGCATATATCTGATGATCCTTCAAAAATCCTGCCAGCTGTCGTCCCTCGCTCGTTCCGGCAAACACCAGCCAGGCTGTCTGCTTTCTCATATCCGATATCCCCTCGGTGTCACCATGCATCCATTGATTTCTTTTGTCTGGGAGTTTCCAATGAACACTGTAGTAAACATATCTACTTTCAGATCCCGTAATTCTTTTAATGTGTAAATGTGTTTTTCCTCGCCGTCACGGCCAATCTGGCTGACAGTTGCGCACACCAGTGTCTCCGGCTGATACTGCAGGATCAAATCACATGCTTTCTGCAGATAGTCATGCCGTTTTTTGCTGGATGGGTTATACAGACAGATAACAAAATCTGCTTCAGCCGCTGCCAGCAGACGTTTTTCAATCTTTTCCCATGGTGTCAGCAGGTCACTGAGACTGATCAGGGCAAAATCATGGATCAGTGGTGCACCAAGTACTGCCGCTCCACCGATGGCCGCTGTCACACCCGGCACACACTCTACTTCCACATCCGGATATTCCTGGCCGATTTCCAGCATCAGTCCGCTCATGCCATACACGCCGGCATCTCCACTGCAGATCATGGCTGTTGTCTTTCCTTCTTCTGCCTTTTCAAATGCCATCCGGCAACGCTCTACTTCCTGTTTCATTGGTGTGGTCAGGAATTCTTTTCCTGCAAAATGCTCCTGCACCAGATCCACATATACAGTATAGCCGATGATCACATCACAGGATTCCAATGCTTTTACGGCACGGATCGTCATCTGTTCATATGCGCCCGGTCCAATTCCAACTACATATATTTTCTTCACGATAGTTCTTCCTCCCAATATAACTTTATCACTCACATCTGATGGTGTTCTGATTCTGTCTCAGTATTTTTCCATCCACAGATTCCTCGAACATGTTCTGATTCAATAATGCCACGGTAACTCCATTTTCAGCCTGTTTTCTGCAGATCCAGTCAGGATGTTCCCGCCGTTCTTCCGGCAATGCCGCCACCGCTGCACGTTCACACACATTTCCGACACCAGTTGTTCTTTTTACAAAATCAGAAACCGGATATTCCCCCGGAACTGCAAGTAATTCTTCTGCAGAAAAAGTCTCAAACGGCACCTTCCATGCCGCTGCCAGCTGACAGATTGCCGGTTCTTCCGCTTTCAGATCAATGGATGCGATTTTACAGATACTCTCCGTATGGATCTGACAGGAATCCAGCACTTGCCTTACCTGTGAAAAAAGTTCCTTTGGATTCTTATTTTTCCTACATCCGATACCAAGAATCACGGTCTGCGGCACCAATACCAGAACATTCTCCGGCCATCCGCCATGAACAGACACTACAATGCCTGCAATCTGCTCTGTTTTTCTCTGATCTGACGCTTCCAGAAAATCCTCTTTTTCCTCAAAACGCAAATATTCTTCCGGCCAGTCTCCCTTGATCTTCACACCTGGTTCCGCATAAAACGGAAGTTTTTTCCCGGTCACAAACACCGCAGCCGCATATTTGGCAAGCACGCGGTCCATGATTCGCAGTTTCTGATTCTGCGCCCACACATCCACGGCCAGCCGTCCATTGACGTCCGAAGCCGTGGTGATCACAGGATCTGCTCCGATGCCATCTGCCACAAGAACCGCCCATGCATTGCCGCCGCCCAGATGCCCGGACAGCAGCGAGATTACATGCACACCGCACTCGTCTGCCACAAGAACCGCCGGATCACAGTATTTGTTACACACAAAAGGCGCAATGGTGCGCACTGCAATTCCGCAGGCGCCAATAAAGATCAACAACTCAGACTGTGAAAAAACGTCCTGACACCAGGATTGCAGTCCATCTTTCACTGACTGTAAACCTTCCGCAGCATATTTTTCTGCAATCTGCTTTTTCCCACTGTATAAAACAACTTCTGTATGTTCCAGTCCGCGCAGCGACTCCCGTATCCGGCAGGACAGCACATAACCATTCTCTGTAAAGGATATGATTCTGACTCTGTTCATCACACTTCCGCTTTCTGTTACTGTTTTGCTTTTCTGAATTCTGTTGTAAACTCCGGATGATACAGTTCGGATCTGTCATAGTTTGTATGTGTCACCGCATCACCGATGATCATCAACGCAGTTTTTGTAATATTATGTTCTTTTGCAGTCTGTGCCAGTGTTCCCACAGTACAGATATATTTTTCTTCTTCCGGCCAGGTTGCCTTGTATACAATGGCTGCCGGTGTGTCTGCGGTATATCCGCCTGCAATCAGTTCTTTTGACAATTCTTCCAGCAGTCCGGTGCTCAAAAATACCACCATGGTTGCCTGATGTGCCGCAAAAGAAGCAATGCTTTCACGGTCCGGTACCGGTGTCCGGCCTGCCATTCGTGTAATGATCACGCTCTGAGACACATTCGGAAGGGTATATTCCAGATTCAGCGCTGAGGCTGCACCGCAAAAAGCACTGACCCCCGGGCAGCTCTCATATGGAATTCCCATCTCATCCAGACGATCCATCTGCTCCCGGATCGCGCCGTAAATACACGGATCACCGGTGTGCAGACGAACGATCATCTTATCTTTTTCATGTGCCTGTTCCATTACTTCCAGCACCTCTTCCAGTGTCATTGTCGCACTGTTATATACCTCGCATCCCTCTTTTTTGTACTCCAACAACTGTGGATTTACAAGAGATCCTGCATAAATGATCACATCTGCCTGTTCCAGCAGATTTTTTCCCCTTACAGTAATCAGATCCGGTGCACCACTTCCTGCACCAACAAAATGTACCATACGTTTTTCCTCCTCTTGATTTCTTCTTACATTTATATTTACTCTTTTTTCTATCTGTTTTTGTGAGGCATCGCATTATCGTTCTGCCAGCAGACACTCAAGCAGTTCTTCTGCCCTGTCTGTCCGCCCAAGCTCACCCATGGCATTCGAATATAATACCGCACCGATCTGCAATTGTCCCTGCGCCCGGTGATTCAGATAATACTCCACTTTCTCTGTTATGATCTGCAGCGTTTTTTCCCAGAAAGGCGTCTGTTTTAAAATTGCAAGCCCTTCGTCTGTGGTCACCGCTGCCAGAATCTGATTGGCCGTTTTGGCATCTGCCCCTGCACGCAGCGCGCAGGCCGCCATAATCTCCATACGGGCATCCGCATCTCTGGAATGAGTATTCATAATGCCCCCGGCCACTTTAATAAACTTTCCGATGTGGGCCACAAACAAAATGCCTTTTAAACCCATATTTACTGCAAAATCAATGGTCTGCCCCACATAATTACTGCATTTGACCGCTTCCTCTGCCTCAAAAGGGAAGTGACCGGACAAATACTGCAGTCCATAATTTCCCGGGGCAATCAGCAGATACTCTTTTCCACCGGAAGCTTTCTGTTTCATTTCCACTTCAATACTGGAGATCAGTGCCTTTTCACTCATCGGTTCCACAATTCCGCTGGTTCCAAGAATGGAGATTCCTCCAAGGATTCCAAGCCTTGGATTAAAAGTCCGCTTTGCGGTATCTGCTCCTTCCGGTACACAGATGCACACGCTTACCCCACCGGAATATCCATATTTCTCACAGACCGCCCGTACTTCCTTCTCGATCATGCTGCGGGGTACTTTGTTGATGGCAGGTGCTCCGATGGGCTGTTCCAGCCCTGGAAGGGTGATGGTTCCAACACCTGTTCCGGCTGTAATTCCTACCACAGCATTTTTTTCTTTTAAATGCTTCTCACCGGAATTTTTCTTCTCTCTACACTCTGATCCGTCATGTGCAAATACTTTTCGCAGCTTTTTTGCCTCTTCCACTTCGCACAGATTTACCTCCGCATACACCAGAATACCGTTGGTCACATCCGGATCATCCCCGCCATCCTTGCGGATGGCACAGGATACTGCATCCTGCCCGCGCTTCACATCCAGCACTTCCAGCCAGATGCGAATGCCCTTCGGGGTAAGCAGCTCCACCACGGGAAGCTCCTCTTTTGCAAACAGCATTGTTGCCGCTGCCTTAGCCGCTGCCGCCGCACAACTTCCCGTAGTGTAGCCGAAACGCATTTTTTTATTGTCTTTTATAACAAAATACTCTTCCAGTCCGTTTTTCATCTCATCTGTGCTCCAAATAGGTTTTTTACATCTTTCTGCTGTTATTTCTGTTTTGTGAACGCCGTCTCTCCTGTCAGGCTTCTTTTCCGCTCTCCTGCGGATTTGTCTCCAGGAACGGCAGAATCTTCTCCAGAGAAGGATTCTCCGTTTTCGGCATCCACGCTGCAATGATATCAATGGTATCCTCTGATCCGCCAAAAGGTACTGACACAAGCCTTCCCCTGGACTGTAGCGGAATGGACAGATATGCCGGCAGGATCGTCACCCCCATATTTGCAGACAGCATCAGCAGGATTGTCTCAACATCCTCGATCTTCGCCACCACATTCGGGTGATAACCACGTTTCCAGAATGTTTCTATGATTCGTTTATCCTCACCGATCTCACTTTCCGGCGTACAGGCAAGGATCAGGTTTTCATCTTTCAGATCCGTTCTAGTCACATACGGTTTCTGCGCCAGGATATGGGTTCGTGGAAACACTGCCGACATGCGCTCTGTGCTGATTTTCAGTACTTCCACATCCTGATAGTACCGCTCCTCAAACATTGGCATCAGTACCAGATCCAGATCTCCATTTTTCAGCATTTTTAACAGCATGGACGGGCTCTGGCTCGTAAACTTCATGGCAATATTCGGATATTTCTCATTGAAAGCCTGAATCTTCTCAGCCAGCCCTGTATTACCGATACCAACGGAAAAACCGATTTTCAGAGAACCGATAAATCCGCTGGAAGCCTCTCTTGTCCGCTCAATGGCTGTATCAATTCGTTTTAAAATAGAAGAAGCTTCTTTTAAAAACACTTTTCCTGCCGGTGTCAGCACTACTTTTTTCTTGGTACGCTCAAACAGGCTCACGCCAAGCTGCTCCTCCAGTGCCTTGATCTGCTGGGTTACCGCAGTCTGGGAAACATACATGGTTTCCGCCGCTTTGGTAAAATTCAGTTCATGAGCCACCGCTAGAAAATATTCCAGTTGTCTGCTATTCATGTTTCGTTTTCACCTTCCGGTTTGTTGTATTTGACATACCCCGGATGTCTGCCTGGGATCTTGTATCCATTTTGGCGCAGATCCATCAGTCCGTCAATCTGATTCTTTGGCATATCCGGTGCTCCACCAAGCAAATGGACATACAAAGAAGTTTTTGCGTACATCTCCAGTGACTCCATGCGGAAATAAGCACGGGTAAGGCTGTCTCCTACCGTCAGTGCTCCGTGATGTGCCAGCAGAATTGCATCGTGTTCCTGCAGGTACGGTGCGATGGAATCCGGTACTTCATCTGTGGAAGGTTTGGCATACGGTGCAATCGGAACTGCACCGAGATTTACGATAAACTCCATCACATGATAGCCGTCCAGTGGACGTCCGATGGATGCAAACGTTGTAGCGATCGGCGGATGCGCATGTACCACTGCCTTTACATCCTCACGCTCTTTATAACAACGAAAATGCATTTTCATCTCAGAAGACGGTTTGTATCCTTCTGCAGCAGAAATTACGGTTCCGTCCTCTTTCATATGCACCAGAATTTCCGGAGTCATTACTGCCTTACTTACACCAGACGGAGTACATAAAAACGTACCGTCTTCCAGTTTTACAGATACATTTCCATCATTTGCTGCCACAATGCCGCGCTGCCACATTTTATGGCAGACATCACAGATTTCTTTGCGTTCTTTCATTGCATTTAATTCCATATCATATTCCTCACAATCTCTTCTGCTACTTCATATATTTTTATCTCGCATATCTTCGGCTTCATCTTAGCATTTTCCCGCGATACGAAGGCACAAATCATTCTTTGATGTCATACCTGACATTTCTTAATGCCGCTTTTTCTGCGGAGTATAATCCCGGTTTCTGTGTTTTGTAACAAAATAATTCAGAATTCCGCCGCCTACGATAATGACCGCTGCCACCACAAGCACACGTTTTGCCGCCTCCTGTGGCAGCGCACCTTTGCTCTCGATGGAATCCGCATAAAAAGTCAGTGTATAGGCAATTTCATGGGGTGTTCCCATGGCTGTCGTATCTGCGATCACCGGCATTTCCCCGTCAAATGCCAGGACCGGGATTGTAAATATGGAATAACCATTCTCATTTTTATTTTCATTCAATAGTTTTTTCCCGTCCACGATCATATAATCATAGTTTGAACTGCTCCACTGCAGCTGCGCATATGCTTTTCCGTCCTTTACGATAAATACCGTTGGCGAAACTACAGTTGCCTTTCCACTTCCGCCCTTCAGCGTCACGTCAATGGCATATTCCCCGTCTTCTTTTTCCACGGAAAGAGGCTCCGCCTGCGCATTACCACACAGACAGACACTGATCAATAATCCAAAACACAATCCCATCATCGGACGAAGCAGTCTTTTCTTAAACATGTTCCATTTTTTCATTCTGTCACTTTTCCTTTTCTATGTCGTTCCTATAAATTTTTCCGTTTATAAATAAACCAGAAGGAAAGGAATAAAAACACAACCAGATAGATTGCAAGAATCAAAATACCGATTGGATTGATGGCTTCCCCTTTTGCAATGCTTCGGATCATGGCACTGGTCTGAGATAACGGCAGTGCGCCGATCACCTGGCGAATGCCCTCCGGCATATTGTCCATGGAAAAAAATGTATTACACAGATAAGACATCGGCATAATGACATAGTTGGAAAACCGTGGTACATCTGTGTGGTTTTTCGCAATAAAGGAAACCACAACGGCAATCGTTGAAAATACCGCACCGTTTAAAAACATGACCAGAAAAGAAAAAACATTAAATACAAGTCCCGTTTTGATCGGCAGGATCAGAAGCATAATCACACATCCCGCATACAATCCTCGCAGACTTCCCGCAATGACCTGTCCCACAATAAACTGCCACAGTGGCGTCGGAGAGATCATCACCTGATCAAAAGCCTTCTCATATAATCGCTGCACATTCAGATTCTGTGCAATGGCGTTAAAACTTCCCGTCATTGTTGTCAGAGCTACTACACCCGGAATCAAAAAATTAAGATACGGTTCTCCATGAGAAACCATCTGGATTCCCATTCCAAACACGATCAGATACATCAGCGGCGCGATCATGGCTGCCAGAGTAATCTTATAAAAATCCCTGCGGAACTCCGTCCATTTTTCCCATAATACAGTTATAATTCCCATCGTTACCGCTGCCTCTCTTTCCGCTCTGCCCGTGCCACAAATACATCTTCCAGTGTGGTATTGCGCAAAGCAGTCTGACCGGTGAGCCTGCTTAAATGAGCAATCGCCTCTTCTCTGTTTTGGAAATAATGGCTCTTTAAACCATCCTGCGTCATCTCGTCTACTGCAAAATGTCCCAGCTGTTCCACCATTTTTTTCGGTTCATTCACTTCTTCCAGACGTCCGCGGTCCATAAAGGCCACCCGCTGACACAGGCTTTCCGCCTCTTCCATATAATGGGTGGTCAGAAGGATCGTCAGATTATGGTCATTAAGCTGACGCAGCAGATTCCACATCTGGCGTCGGGAAAGTGCATCCATTCCCGCCGTCGGCTCATCCAATAATAAAATCTCCGGTTCTGTCAGCAAGGCACGACAGACCATCAGTTTTCGTTTCATTCCACCGGAAAGCTTTCGCACTGTCCTGCGTCTGAAATCGATCAATCCGCAAAACTCCAGCAGTTCTTCTGTCTTTTCCTTGATCTTTTTACGGGGCATAAAATACAGCCGCCCCTGATACTCCATCACCTCATCCATGGTCATATCCTGACGCATGGAATACTCCTGGGTTATCACACTGATTTTGCGCTTCAAGCCCGGATTTTTACGGGAAAGCACTTCTCCGTTTACCCGAACCTCGCCTGCCGTTGGAAGCAGCAGCGTGGACATCAGACTTATGGTCGTTGTCTTTCCTGCTCCGTTTGGTCCCAGCAGTCCGAAAAATTCTCCGGTTTCAATTTTCAGATTCAGATTATCCACAGCGGTAAAGGAGTCAAATTTCTTTGTCAGATTTACCAGTTCTATCATTTTCCGGACTCCGCATCTTTCGCAATGATCAGGGAATAGTATCCTGCATCATCCGGAATCTCTTCCACATTTCGGTATACATGTTCCGTTTCCATGCCGCAGTTTTCCACCATAGACACCTGTTTTCCCGTCTCACGCAAAATATCTTTCACCTGTTTCATCTTTTTGCCGGATTTCATAAAGACATAATTGCCCTCTGCATCCGGCGTATCGCCCAGACGATGAACCGCCGGTACGATATGTAATGTCTGGTTCCACTCCACCAGTGGCTGATTGGTTCTGGCTGCTGCCGCGCAGAAAGATGTGATACCGCTTACCAGTGCAGTTTCATACCCATCTTCCTCCACACGGCTCTGCAGATAAGAAAAGGTAGAATAAATCGTCGGATCTCCCAGTGTCAGAAATACGATATCACGTCCCTGATCCAGCACTTCCTCCAACGCTTTTGCACCTTTTTTGTGATTTTCTTCCAATTCTTTTGCATCGTGTGTCATCGGCATATAAATGGAAAGCAATTCCTTGTCTGCCAGTTCCGGTGCTGCCTGCACAGCAATCTTATAAGCAACCGTTTCTTTCGCGTCAGCCCCAGGCACTGCGATCACCTCTGCCTCACGGATCATGCGAACCGCCTTTAATGTCATCAATTCCGGATCTCCCGGTCCTACTCCTACTCCATACAAAATTCCTTTCATCATAAGTTCCCCTTTCTCAAAAATAAAATATATATACTCTTTTTTCTATATTTGTTCGTTTATTCGAAGAACATCTCCGCCATATAGGCATCGCTGAACTTCTTATGTGTGGATAATTCCACATAGCGCATTTCCTGCTGCAGATGCGTAAGTTCCTGGCGAGCATCCTCTGACAAAGCCGCCGATACTGCGCCTTCACCTGCTGCATTTCCTACGGAAACCGTCACTGATTCCAATTCCGCCGGAATCAATCCAATGGCTGCAGCACTTTTTTTATTCAAAAAGCTGCCAAATCCACCGGCCAGGATCACCTGTTCCACATCTGTGACAGCAATCTGTCTCTCCTCCAGCAAAATCTGAATACCTGCTGCAATGGAGGCCTTGGCCAGCTGCAGTTTTCTCACATCTGCCTGGGTCACTTTTACCTCATCCGTCAGCCAGATGCAGGTTCCATTTTCATCCTCGCCCAGATATCCGGCAAAAGCTTCCTTCACATCGTCCGCATCCGCCATCAGTCCGGTTTCATCCAATAGTCCCGTCTCCAGAAAAACAGCCAGCGCATCGATCAGACCGGATCCGCAGATTCCGACAGCCGTGGCATCATCAATGGTAGAACAACAGATTTTTTCATCTTCCAGCCATACTTTTGATATTGCACCGGAAGCGGCCGGCATTCCCATGGCAATCTCCGCGCCCTCAAAAGCAGGACCAGCGGCCGTGGCACAGCAGACAAACTTGCCTGATTTTCCAAGTACCATCTCACCATTTGTACCGATATCCAAAAGCAGCGTCTCTTTCTCGTCGAATTGCGCCAATTCAGAAGAATGCATCTGAACCGCTGCCAGATCCGATACAATATCGCCACCCACGTATCCGGCCACGGATGGAATCACATACACTTTTTTACAGTTTGAAATACCAAGTTTCTCTGCTTCGTATACTTCTCCAAACAGAGACAACGGTGTAAACGGTGCCACACCGATACTCTCCGGGGAAAGACCGCAAAACAGATGACACATTACGGTATTTCCTGCAACTGCCAGCATCTGAATGGGTTCCGTTCTTCCAGTCTGCGCTTTCAGCTGTATCAGCATCATATTGATTTGTGATACAATGGCATCTCTCAGCCGGTTCAGACCATATTCCATAGACGCCTGTATTCTCGAGATCACGTCTGCGCCAAAACTGCGCTGCGCATTCGGCGCACTGACCGTTCCCAGCCGTTCTCCGGTTGTTCCATCCAATAAATGACATACCACTGTCGTGGTTCCGATATCACAAGCTGCCACCAGCCCTTCTATGCCATCTGCCGGATACAGATAACAGTTTCCTCTCTCCGCGATCAAAGACTTCTGTTCTTCCGGTATGGTGATACACATACCATCCTCACACAATGTCTGGCAGGCAAGCACCTCTCCGATTCCATCTACCTTCACCATACATTTCCTGCAGGTTCCGTTTCCGCCACAGGGCGCATGTACCTGCGTGATTCCAACCTCTTGAAACACTTCAAGGAGCGTGGTGTGCTTCCACGCTCCTGTGTATGCTGTCTTTTTATTTCCAAATAGTACTTCTATTTTCATTCCCTGTAATTCCTTCTCTTACTGCTTCTTGTCTGTCTCATATTCAACACTCGAAAACCCATAATGTATTTATTTTAACAGAACATCTCCCTTGTATACAAGTGCAATTTCGTCTATTTCAGTAAAATACAGCTGCTGTACGCAATCGTATTCTTTCCATAATTATATTTCATTCCGGACTGAATACACACTTTGCTGACAAATAATCCATATGCTTCCATAGATGGAATGGATTTCTCCGGGAACCGGCATGGTGCATCCGGATAGGTACATTTTTTACATACCTGACAGGCTCCTGCTGCCATCGGAATGCAATCCGCATCCTGACTGCGCACGTACTCTACGAGTGCGGCAAACCGTTCTTTCTGATTCTGCTCCGTCTCCATCATGGTTTCCACATCAAATTCGTCCTCCAGTTGTCCTACAGACTGCACCAGAATACCTCTGGTGTACGGAGCTACTTTCTCTGCAATTTCTTCCAGTGTTCCACATCCCGGTGGGCAGGCCCAATTGCGATTGTAAGAACGGCAGCGGTCTGCCGCGCACATCTGACGCACTTCCGGCAGAAACTCCAGTGCTTCCACATTCAACGCACCTGCTTCTTCGAACCCGAACCGTTCCTTTGCCTCCCGGATCAAACTTTCTAATTCCATGGTAAATCCCCCTGTTTTTCTCTTTTTTCCACAGAATTTATTATAAGTCTACCTGTATAAAAACTCAATGGCAGAACCCTTATGGCGTCATTCCATTTTCGTATGTTACCATGCGCTTCCTTACATGCAATATTCCTTTTCAGCTTTGCAATTTCACAGTAAAAACTTACCATGTCAAATTATTTTCCAACTGATGTAACCCCAGAAAGTCAGGCCACAGGCCTGACTCTCCTTTTGATCAAATATACCGGTAACTTTGCTTTCCCAGCACATTTTCTTATCGTTACATTTCTTCTGTTCCAAAGAAATTATCTACAAAAATCTCACGCATCGGATTATAATTATCCACATTCCATGCCATTGTCAGACTTGGATCACTGATGATATCCGTATCCAGGAAGCATACACTGTCATTATTAGACAACAGGTTTCTAGAATCCAGAATACACACACCAACCCCGGCCTGCACCCATAGCATTTCCTCCTGCACAGAACTTGCAAATTTCACTTTAGGATTAAAGCCACTCATTTTACATGCATCAATGATCAGTTTCGGAGACTCTTCCGAATCTTCCGTAGATACCATGATAAAGGTATCATCCTTAAAATCAGAAAGTTTTACATAGGATGCATTCGCCAGACGATGGTTTTTGTGTACCACCACATGATCTCTGGTCTCTTCAATGATTCTGTATTTCATCTTTTCCCGGTGTTCCACGTCGAATTTCAATGTAATGATCAGATCCAGTTTGTTTCCATACAGATTCTCCACCAGCGCGTTAAAACTGTAATTCTGCAGATTGATCTTTACATTCGGATAACAGGTGGCAAAATGCTGCAGCACCCCCGGAAACAGATCTCCCACATAGGTTCCGTCCAGAATACCGATGTTTAACTCACCACTCAGCCCCTGAAAACTGTTCAATGCTTTCGCCACCGTCACGTTGTAATCATTGTAGATTTTCTCAAATCCTTCCAACAGTACCACTGCCGCCGGTGTCAGCCGGACCGAACGGTTATTTCGGATAAAAAGCTGCATATTCAGTTCCGCCTCCATGGACGCGATCTGACGGCTCAGAGCCGGCTGTGTGATAAACAGCTTATCTGCGGCTTTCGTAAAATTCAGGCACTTGGCTGCCGTGATAAAATACTTCATTTGAATCATGTTCATGGCTAAAATCCCCCTGTGCTCTATCCTATCATATTTCGCCTGTTTTTGCAAAAAAAATAACGAGACCATTGAGACTGCCTTATGAAAGACTTTCTTTTGCTTATAATAAATTAAACATTGCTTTTACAATATTTTTCAGTATTTCCATCTGGTATAATATCTTATTTTCCAAGCATTAATGCTCCATACATTTTTATGCATAGAAATCTTCTACTGCCTTGAAGAAGGCATTGATATTATCCCATGGAGACATAGGCGGAATATCGCAGCCGGAAGAAATCACGAAGTTTTTGTATTTGCAGCACTCGCTCATTACTTCTTTTGTTCTGTTGTATACACTCTCTGCGGTTCCGTTTCTGAACTCGCCAGCCGGGTCTACGTTACCCATAGCAATAAGGTTTTCCGGAACATGGCTCATCATCTCCGCCATATTGATGGCATTTCCGAAATGATACATCAGGCAGCCATTTGTCACGATAGTATCAATGGTCTTTACTGCTGTATTTCCACAGTTATGATATACCACAAGGAAGTTGTCATCCTGTACCGCATCTACAATCTGTTTTACATAATCAGCAGAAAATTCCTGTGCCAGATCCGGAGATAACAGTCCAGCCAGCGGCTCGGCCATTACGATTCCGTTTGCACCGACTTTTTTATATTCGTTGCAGTAGTTGATCAGGAATTCAGTTACTTTCTGCAGAACGATATGTACCATATCCGGCTCGTCGTAGCAGTAGATCAGTGCTTCAGATACGTCCAAAAGTCTGCCTGCCAGGGAGAATGGTCCGATAACACCTGCCAGAACCGGACGATCTGTGATGAGTTTGCATGCTTTTTCGATAGCATCAATATAAATCTGGGTACGACCTGCACCGATTTCCGGAACTTTGAGAGCCTCTGCCTCTTCTTCTGTGGAAACGATGGAACCAATAACAGTTGGAACCTCATCATCAGATACACGGATGGTGGAACCGAAAGCTTCTGCCTCAAGAGACAAATCCATTAAACTTACACTGGCTGCAGTCGGACAGGAATCGGCAATGATCTTCATACCTTCTGCCTGTTTGTCGCTGCTATTGATCAGCTCTGCTACGGTGATTCCCATTTTCTGGATGGATGGAAAAGAAAGTACCGGTAATGATTTCTTTTTGTCACTTGCGAGTATGTCTGCTACCCACTGTTTCATGTTCATTGTCATGATAAATGCCCTCCTTAATTTCAATACCTATGGTTTTAGTAGGTAAAAAAGTAAAAAATAATAATGGCCAAGGTGCTGCATGGGGCAGCACCCGCCAAAAATCATGTTCAATTGTAAAATACTATAATAAGAATCCGGTGAAAATGTAATTGGATTAACCCTCGAATACTGCTGCTGCCGCATCCGCTGCGGAAGCTGCGTCCTCTGTATAAATATCAGCTTTGATGCTGTCTGCAAATGCCTGATTTACCGGAGCTCCGCCGACCATGATGGTTACTTTATCACGGATACCAGCCTCTTCTGCCGCTTTTACTACTTCACCGAGCATTGGCATGGTAGTTGTCAGAAGTGCGGAACAGCAGATAATACTGCAGTCATTTTCAATGGCACATTTTACAAAATCCTGCGGATCTACATCTACACCAAGGTCAATGATCTCGATGCCTTTTCCTTCAATCATCATACGAACCAGATTTTTACCGATATCATGCATATCTCCTTTTACGGTTCCGATGCAGGCTTTTCCAAGCGGCTCTGCTGCATCTCCGGAAAGGAGTGGTTTTAAAAGTGCGGTTCCTGCATTCATAGCACGGGCTGCAACCAGCACTTCCGGAACAAATACTTCATCGTTTTTGAACTTTTCACCGATGATATTCATTCCTGCAAGAAGACCATCTTTTAAAATAGTTGCTGCATCCATTCCTTCATCAATGGCCTGCTGCACTAATCTGGTAACATCCTTTCTTTTTCCTTTCTGTAAAGCTTCTGAAATCTCATTTATAACTGACATTATGTTTTCCTCCCATATGACTATCTGTTTCATTCTTTTTGAATTATGGTTACGAAATTTTAAATCTATACTTCTTTATAAATTGTTTTTCCACACTTCATAATCTCATCAATCATAACTTCCGTGGACCATCCACCGAACGGAAGGAACATTGGGCAGTAGCAGTATCCTTCCGCGGTTTTTTCAAATACTTCACGCACGCGTTTGCGCAAATCTTCTTCCGTAAGTGTACCTGCCAGGGCTTCCGTCTGGTATCCCTGGTAATCCGGTGTGGTGTGATATCCGAGATTCATGCCTGTGATGGATTTCAGTTTTGGAATATCGTTGATTTCCATACCCTGCCATGCATCAATACCAAGTTCTACAAATTCAGGAACGATTGCTTCAATCTTTCCACAGGAATGCATATCAAAAAGTACGCCCAGTTCATGGCAGCGGTCAACAGCTTTCTTGATCTGTGGTTTGATCAGGGAGCGCCATACATCCGGAGAGAAGAACATGTTATTCTGAGTACCCCAGTCATCATGGAACATCAAAACATCCGGTTTGTAATATTCGATAACTTTCTCCATGAGTTTGATTTTCCATTCCATATAAGTGTTGAAGAATTCTTCAACCTCTTCCGGATCTGTCAGTAATGCACATAATGCATTCTCAAATCCCATCAGCATATGAAGACGTTCGAAAGGTCCGTTTACAAACATGATCTCAAATACTTTGTTTTCACGGTCAATTTCACTGATGTGATCGATTTCTTCCACTTTGGACCAGTCCCATGCATCCAGATCCGGGAATTTTACCAGTTCTCTCCAGTCACAGATGTCTTCCATGAGCGGTTCAACAGAATGATCCGGTGCAATGGCATCTACGCTGGATTCATATTTCCACGGAACTCCAAACCAGTCTACTCCGCCATGCTCATGGGAAGGACGCTCCTTGTAAGCTTCCGGATTGAATAAAACGAAGATACCTTCGTCTGTCGGCAGTTCATCTACCGGCTCATGGCGGAAAAAGGCCATTACTCTCTCTTTTGGTGTCATTTCCTTCATTTTTTCAGTTCTCCTTTTTGTTCGATAATTACAATGTCATATTGTTTTTGGAAAATTAATTGTTTTTGTCCAGTTCTTCCCGGTTCTTTTTTCCCATCTGATTCCATACTGCAGACAGGATCATTAATAAAACCATAACTCCAACAAAACATAACATCCAGATCTGTGTCGTAGTCATTTTTCATACCCTCCCTTATTTGTCATCCAGGTTGACCAGTTCGTCGCTGTCACCGAATTTGTTGAGTTTACCAATGGCAAATCCGATACCGGTTATTGCAAATACCATAATGGCAGTATACAGAATTGTAGTCACACACATATGCATAATATCTTCCTCCTTTATGCGCGTTTACCG
>NZ_CAKRAS010000003.1 GCF_934295145.1 uncultured Eubacterium sp.
AAGCGTAAATACAATTCTGATTTTTCAAAAGAAATGTCACGTTCTGTACATAAATATCTGGAACAGTATGCAGAGGGGAAAGAATAGGCTTGCCTGTTCAAAATAAAAACAAAGATAATAAAAAGGATTGATATGTAGGTACATCTAATTGTGTACAAACAATCAATCCTTTTATTTTTTCTTTGCTATCAGATATCGTATTTATCCTGCAATCTTATTCAGTAATCCGGTGGACTGAAGGAACAGAATAAACATAATAACTGGCATGATATAGCGGATCATTACATTATACAATTTTTTTCGTTTGAACTTATTGCCATTTAACTCCATTTCCTCTGCAATCCAGGATGGTTTTACAATCCAACCGATGAGAATAGAAGAGAGCAGTGCGATAAATGGCATCATAAAACTGTTACTGATATAATCCATGATGTCGAGTAACTGTCCGGTAGTTCCGTTTGGCAGCTGTGCTTCCACATAAAATGTGCTGTAACCAAGTGCAATGATTGCAGTTGCTGCCAGATAAATAACCGTTAAAATGCTGGTAACTTTTTTCCTTTCTGCATGGAATAATTCCATACAGTTTGCGGTGATGGACTCCAGTACAGAAATACAGGAAGTCAGTGCCGCAAATGCAGTCAAAACGAAGAACAGAAGACCAATGATTCGTCCTGCCAGTCCCATGGAATAAAATACGTTCGGCAGGGATATAAACATCAGACCAGGTCCTGCGGACATACCGTCCAAGCCGGAAAATACATAAACTGCCGGGATGATCATAACACCTGCAAGCAGAGCAACACCGGTATCCATCAGCTCAATCTGGGAGATGGATTTATTTAAATTTACATCTTTCTTTACATAAGAACCGTATGTAATCATGATTCCCATGGATACGCTTAAGGAGAAGAATAACTGGCTCATTGCATCCAGAGAAATCTGTAAAAATCTTGTTACCGTAAGTCCTTTTACATCAGGTGTCAGATATACTTTTAGACCCTGCAGACCGGTTCTGACAGTTCCGTCCTCTACCGGATGTTTTAATGTCAGTGAGAAAATCGCGATACCAATGACCATCAGTAAAAGTATCGGCATGATAAATTTGGATACACGCTCAATACCTTTTTCCACTCCGTTGTATACAATCAGTGCAGTCAAAAACATAAAGATCAGACCGAACCATACAGAAGACGGAGAGGAAATAAAGTTTGTAAAGCAGTTACTTTCCACAGCTTCTTTTCCGGAACCGGTCAGATAAATAGTGATGTATTTCAAAATCCATCCACCGATAACTGCATAATAAGTCATGATCAGTACAGGTACAAAGAAGGTTAAAATACCTAAAAATTTCCATTTCTTTTTCATTTCCTGATACGCATAAATTGCACTTTTACCGGTTTTTCGACCAATTGCAATATCTGTAGTCAGCAGTGTAAAGCCAAACGTAAAAACAAGTATCAGGTATATGATCAGAAACAGACCGCCGCCGTCTTTTGCTGCAAGATATGGAAATCTCCATAAGTTACCGACACCGACGGCACTGCCGGCAGCTGCGAATACGAATCCCAGCTGTCCACTAAAACCACTCTTTTGTTTCATAAGCTCATTCACCTCATAAATTTAAGATATATGTAATGACAAAAAATGTCACTTAAGCATAATAGCACTAAATCCGCTAAAAGTACAGTGATTTCGCGGTCTCAAGCACAAATCTATCATTCTGTTTTTCAGTAAAAATAGGACATGGAAAGCGAATAGAACACGAATAGGATTAAGATATACAAAAAAATAAAAACTGTTTCAAAATTTATGGTATACTGTTGTTAGATTTTTGACAAAAAAGTAACAGTAAAGGGAAAAGGTATTTAAAGTCATGAACATTTTAAAGAACAAGTTATTTTTGTATCTGACGGAATTTTTCGCCGGAATGTCTGTCATGGCAGTGGAGCTTGGTGCAAGCCGACTGCTGGCACCGTATTTCAGTTCGTCACAGATTGTATGGACGATCATCATTGGAACCATTATGATCGCCATGGCGCTGGGCAATATTTACGGTGGTAAAAGCGCGGACAAGTCTCCGGATCCGGGAAAATTATACAGCCGGATTCTGATTGCAGCGATCTGGATTGCACTGATTCCTGTTGTTGGAAAATATATCGTGCTTGGAATTTCGGCATTGTTAATTTTTACGGTCAATAACAATTTCCTGATTATAGCAGCTTTTGTAGCATGTATGGTGATTTTTGTATTCCCGCTGTTTTTACTTGGAACAGTAACTCCGTCTCTGGCAAAATATTCCGTAGACAGTCTGGAGGACAGTGGAAAAACGGTAGGTACATTAGGTGCATTTAATACGATCGGAAGCATTATCGGAACATTCGTACCGACCTTTGTAACAATTCCGGCGGTAGGAACATCCATCACATTTCTCATTTTTTCCGGAATTTTAATTGTGCTGAGTCTGATTTATTTTCTTACAACTCATACCGGGAAAAAGAAAGTGATCACATCATGTGTGATCTTCGGACTTTGCTGTGCATTGGGCTATTCTGATTCTTTTGCATTCTGGCAGAAAGATCTAACTTACGAAGGAGAGTCTATTTACAATTATCTGCAGGTGTCTGAAAATGACCGACAGGTGATTCTGTCCACAAACGTATTGTTTGGCGTGCAGTCTGTCTATATGAAAGAAGATGGGCTGACCGGAATGTATTACGATTATGCTATGGCAGCACCGCTGATGGTGCCAGAGAAAGCAACCAAAGATATGAACATGCTGATCCTTGGTATGGGAACCGGCACTTATGCGACACAGTGCAAAAAATATTTTGGTGATATACAGATGGAAGGTGTAGAGATTGATAAAAAAATCACCGATCTTTCAAGAAAATATTTTTCCCTGCCGGATGATGTAAAAGTGACAACTTATGATGGACGTGCTTATTTACAGGCAGAAGATAAAAAATATGATGTGATCATGGTGGATGCGTATCAGGACATTACAATCCCCTTTCAGATGTCTTCCGAAGAATTTTTCCGTATGGTAAAAGAGCATCTGACGGATGATGGCATTATGGTGGTAAATATGAATATGCGCGGCAGCGGAGAGGGCAATATTAATCAGTATTTGTCTGATACCATTTCTTCTGTGTTTGGGAACGTTTATACTGTAGATGTGGACGGTTCCACAAACCGTGAATTGTTTGCTTCGGATGATGTGGATATGATGAACGTATTGCAGAAAAATACAGCACAGGTGACAGATTCAGATTTACGAAATCTGATGGCAAAGGTTTCCGCAAATGCGGTGGCTTACAGCGGTGGAGATTATATTATGACGGATGATAAAGCACCGGTGGAGCTGCTTGGTATGCGTGTGATCGATCAGCTGATTCAGGATGAAGTTGCTTATTATAAGAAGATTTACGAAACAGATGGACTGCAGGGACTGTTGGAGCAGTTGTAAGGAAGGGTGCATATGATTATTCATACAGGAATGCGTACGGATATTCCGGCATTTTATGCAGACTGGTTTGCAAACAGAATACAGGAAGGATTTATCTGTGTGCGGAATCCCTATAATCCAATTCAGGTGACGGAGTATAGTTTAGATCCTTCTGTTGTTGATCTGGTTGGATTTTGTACAAAGAATCCAGAACCAATGTTAAAATATATGGATTTATTGCAACCCTATGGCATGTATTGGTATGTGACGATTACACCATATGGAAAAGATATCGAACCGATGGTTCCAGATAAAGAACGTGTGCTTTTGGCATTTCAGCAATTATCTGAAATTGTAGGAATTGATTCGATTGGCTGGCGGTATGATCCGATTTTTCTGGATGATACCTACACGGTAAATTATCATGTTCAGCAATTTAGCCATATGGCTTCTGTGTTGGAGGGATATACCCAAAACTGTGTCATCAGTTTTATTGATCTGTATCAAAAAGTAAGAAAGAATTTTCCAGAAGTACGATCTGTGGAAAAAGAAGATCGTCTGTATCTTGGTAAGGCAATGATTGAGATTGCTGCAGAACATGGCATGACGGTTCGTCCATGTGGAGAAGGCGATGAACTGGCAGTATATGGAGCAGACTGCAGCGGATGCATGACAGAACAGATTTATGAACAGGCATTGCATACAAGCATGGATTTTCCAAAGAGAAATCAGCTTCGGAAAGAATGTGCCTGTTTGTTGGGAGCAGATATCGGAGCCTATAATACTTGTCTGCATCTGTGTCGGTATTGTTATGCAAATTATGATGCGGATACGGTAAATGCAAATTATGCCAGACATGATCCGACCTCACCGTTTTTGATTGGAAATCGGATGCCAGATGATAGGGTGCATAAGGCGGAGCAGAAAAGTTGGATCAATGGTCAGATGACATTGGAAGATTTTATGTAAATTTTGAAAAAATTTTGTGTTATATAAGGAGCATTTAAAATGGTTTTATATTTTACAGGAACTGGAAACAGTAAATATATTGCTGAACGAATTGCAACAGCACTAAATGAAGACATATTGAGTATGAATGATCGGATAAAAGAAGGAAATACGGCTAATGTCATGACTGGTAAAAGTATGGTGATTGTTGTTCCGACTTATGCATGGAGAATTCCGCGTGTTGTTTTGAACTGGTTACAGCAGACAAAATTTCCAGAAGCGAAGCAAATCTGGTTTGTGATGGACTGTGGTGGCGAAATTGGAAATGCAGCAAAATACAATCAAGAATTAAGCCGACAATTGCATCTTTCTTATATGGGAACTGCACAGATTGTGATGCCGGAAAACTATATCGCAATGTTTGGAGTTCCGGGTAAAGCGGAAGCAAAGGAGATTGTTGCAAAAGCAGAACCGTCGATTGATGACGTAATAAAAGATATTCAGGCAAAACGGGAGTTTTCAAAGCCGCGTAATAATATGTATGATAAAATTATGAGCAGCGCGGTAAATACTATTTTTTATCCAATGTTTGTAAAAGCAGACAAGTTTATGGCTACGGATGCTTGTATAAGTTGTGGCAAATGCGTACAGGTCTGTCCGTTAAACAATGTTCAGTTGAAAAATGGAAAACCTGCATGGGGTTCAAATTGTACGCACTGTATGGCATGTATCTGTTACTGCCCGGCAGAAGCAATCGAATATGGAAAGAAAAGCGAAGGAAAACCACGATATACTTTTGAAAAAATTTTTGATTAATCTTTTACAACCTATTATTTATCGGACTGATATTGATGTTGTATGAATTATATGATAAAAATTGTATAGATAGAATATTATCTATTTTGAAAAAAATATGTAATTTTAGATAAAATATTGTCTATATAATGAGGTGGCATATGGAGCGGTTAGTATGGGAAACAGCAGAAGAATTGGATCAAAAGCTGGCACAGCGAGTACGGAATATTCGAAAAAAGATATTTTGGATGAGTGATGGAAAATGAATGTCATTAAGAAAAAAGCATATTACCATTTGCCGGGATTGTTTGAATTTTATGAACTGTATAGAATATTCCTTCCTCTTTATCAGGAGCATAGAGAATATTTTTATGACTGGTGTGAGATCAGTTCCATTTACGGTGCACCGACAGACTGTCTCTGGGGCGGTGGGCGAATCGGAAGTGGAGACGAAAATCCGCAGGATGTTTTGGATTTGATGAGGAAATATGGCATATCTGCCAGACTGACTTTCAGTAATTCCATGCTCAGAAAAGAACATTTATCAGATAGAAAATGCAACGAATTATGTGCTTTATTTGAGCAGGATAATGAAAATGGTAATTCAAAAAACAGTGGTGCAAAAAATGGTGTTATCGTCCATTCAGAATTACTGGTGGATTATTTAAAACAAAATTATCCGAATCTATATTTAGTATCTTCCACAACAAAAGTTCTGACTGATTTTCATGAATTTGCAAAAGAAGTAAAACGAGAAGAGTTTCAGTATGTTGTACCTGATTTCAGATTGAATAAGGCATTTGAACAGTTAAATACATTGACGCAATCAGAAAAAGACAAAGCAGAATTTTTGTGCAATGAGTGTTGCTGGATTGGCTGTACTGATAGAAAGAGATGTTATGAGACGGTCAGTCGCCAAAACCTGGGGGAGAACTGTCCGGATCATCGTTGTACAGCACCGAATGCTGCGTATGGCTATCGTTTTTCAGAGGCAATGAGAAATCCTGCGTTTATCAGTATTGACGATATTCAGAATGTGTATCTGCCAATGGGATTTTCAAATTTTAAGATTGAAGGTCGGGGATTGGGCAGTGCTATTGTATTAGAATTTTTATTATATTACATGACCAAACCAGAGTATCAACTACAGGTCAGAGAAGTAATTTATCTGGATAGTATGCTGGATTTGTTTTAAGAATGCAGACACAGCAAAAAGATAAGTGCAAGTAGTTAGAAATTGCTTGCACAATAATAAAGGGCAATTTTATGAGATCAATATCTATCTATGCATTGACTAGAAAACAGAATATGGAACATTTACAGAAACTGGAGCAGCAGTTATCCGGCAGAGAACACATGCTGAAAATGAAAGAGTGGGAACTGGAAAGTATGCGGGCACTGGTCGAACAGCTGCAACTTCATATGCAGGATGTATCGGCACTTCGCATGTTTTATTCGTTTCAGATTCCACGTCTTGGCAAAGAATTTGATCTTTTACAGATCAGAGAGGATCAGATTGTCAATATCGAGTTGAAAAGCGGAACTGTTTCGGAAGAAGCAATACAAAAACAGTTAATTCAGAATCGATATTATCTGTCCGTGCTTGGCAAACCGGTTCAGTCTTACACTTATATCAGCAGTCAGAATCAATTAATGCGGTTGACGAACCACGATCATGTAATAGAGGCAAATTGGGAACAGTTGTGCGCAGCTTTGCAAAAAGAGGGTAAGGACTATTTCGGTGATATTGAAAATCTGTTCCGGGCAGAATGGTATTTGTTTTCGCCGTTGACAGAACCAAATCGATTTTTAAACAAAGAATATTTTCTGACGGCACAGCAGCGGGATATCAAACGTCAGATTTTAAAGAAAATCCGTGAGGAACAGACTGGATTTTTTTCTTTCAGTGGGCTGCCGGGTACAGGAAAGACATTGCTTCTTTATGATATCGCAATGAAACTATCTAGTCGACAGCAAGTCTGCATCATTCATTGTGGGGAAGCAGGAAAGAAATGGGAAATCTTACATAAACGTTTGCAGCGGATTGATTTTTTATCAGACAATCAGTTGGAAACACAATATTCATTAGATGATTATCATGCGATATTGATAGATGAGGCGCATCTGCTTTCGGTAGATAAATTAAATGTGTTACTGGATATGAGTGAAAATCGTCCGATCATTTTTTCCAGTGATTCCGAAGAAATGATTTCGCCGAAAGAAATGGACCAGAGCACCCTAAAACGGATGCAAGAACTGCCGAATTTACAGACGTTCCGCCTTACAAATCGAATTCGAACCAATGCAGAACTTTCTTCTTTTATTCAAAATATGATGCATCTGCCCATAAGGAAAAATCAAAATCAGTATCCACATGTGTCTGTGGTATATGCAAATGATGCAAAAGAGGCAGATACGCTGGTGCAGGATTATGTACGACAGGGTTATCAGTATTTTCCACAAGGGGAAAGTACAGAACTTGGCATTACAGCGGTTCGGGATACTGAGAAAATGGTTGTGATGTTAGATGAACGTTATTATTATGACGATGAACAGTATCTCAGATCCAGGAATCTGATGAGGAATGGACAATCCGAGGTGCGGAGCTTATTTCACCTGTTGAATCAGGCAAAGGAAAATCTGACTTTTGTAGTTAAGGGGAACGAAATGGTGTATGGTATTTTACTTGATATGAAATAAAATTTGAACGCAGAATAAGCATTCCCCCGCGTCAAGTGAACGAATGGAGAGAACTAAATGAAAAGGGATGGCATGATTTATGAATTTTAAAAAGATAGATATTGAAAATTGGGCGCGTAAAGAACATTATCGGTATTATACAGAAAAGTTGAAAATAGAAGTAAATATGACAGCACCAATTGATGTTAAAAATTTATTGGATTTCTGCTATATTCACAACTACAAATTTTATCCGACTGTAATATATATTGTTACCAAAGTTCTTAATAAAATAGAAAATTTCAAGATGTTTCGGGACAATGAAGGAAATCTATGCGTATGGGATAAAATAAATCCAAATTATACAATTTTTCATCAGGATGACAAAACTTTTTCCGATTGCTGGTCGGAATATGAGGAAGATTTTGAAAAATGCTTTCAGAATATAACGACAGATATGCATACTTATAAGGACAAAAAAGGAATTAAAGTAAAAGAACAACAACCGGCAAATTTTTATTGTATATCCTGTACACCATGGACGGCTTTTACTGGCTGTGGAAGCAGAGTTGCAAATGGAGAACCGGCTTTTTTTCCAATTATTACGATGGGAAAATATGAAAAGAATGGTGATAGAATAGATATGCCCGTAAATATTACGATTGCTCATGCTGTAGCGGATGGCTATCATATCGGACTATTTTTTGAATATCTGCAAAACGAAATAAATGCACTAAAAAATTGAGATTGATGATATTCTAATAGCAGACAAACTTAGTAGATCCAGCATTTACAAAGAATTGGAGAGAAGAACACATGAAACTTGGACTTGTACAAATTATAGGTTAGATTTTATGAAAAAGAAGAAATGTATTTTTATCATACTTGTGATAGTAGTCGTCATAGTTATTGGCATTTTCCTTCGATATCAGCATACTTCTCCGAAAAGGTTACCTGATTTATCCGAACAAAAGTATGAGCAAGTGCACAGCTCCATAGATTATGACCAGGATGGCATTGACGATCAGACAGACATCCTTCAGGGAGCTTAGGATTATATTAACACAAAACCGAAGTATAAGAGTAAATATTATAACAGTGGTTATTCGAATGATAATTATGGTGTGTGTACGGATGTGGTAGCATTTGCAATGCAGGCTGCCGGTTATGATCTGATGCAGCTTGTAAATGAAGACATTCAGAATCATCCGGAAGATTATGATATCCAAGAGCCAGATTCAAACATTGACTTTCGCAGAGTGAAAAATCTGCAGGTGTTTTTTGCAAATAATGCAGAAAGCCTGACCACAGATGCTTCCAAAACAGAGGAATGGCAGGGCGGAGATATCGTTATTTTTCAAAAGCATATCGGAATTGTTTCAGACCGAAGAAATAAAAATGGTGTTTCATATGTGATTCATCATAATGATCCGTGGCAGAAATCCTATGAACAGGATATTTTGGAAAAACGGGATGATATTGTGGGACATTATCGTTGGAAGTAGAATGTCATATAAGGCTAACGTCAGCTACCCGGAATTAAGTCCTATAAGCAGGAAGTTGCCATTACATTTTACGGTAGAGCGAATAAAATTTCTTGACATGGAGTGAACTCCAAGTGCTATGATACCAACAGAAAAAGAAATGCATAGGAGGAAACAACAAAAAAGACACCACAAATCCAGATTGACCAGTGGATTAAGGATATTAAGAAATTTATTTCTTAGTATGCTATCTTTAGAAAATATTCTATATGAGAAGCAAAAGGAGCCGAAAATGGCTCCTTTTTAAAATGTAATACGCATCTGATACCATTCTGCGCCGCCATGATCGGATTCAGAAAGTCCTTCATTTACAAAACCGAATTTTGCATAGTAGTGCAGCAATTTTTCTTTGCAGGTCAGAACAAGTCCTTTTCGGCCCTGCGCTTTTGCGTCTGCAATGCAGGATTTGATCAGTTCACCGGCATAGCCATGTTTGCGATAATCAGGAATCGTATTTACACCAAAAATCATCTGCCATGCGCCGTTAGGGTTGTGCAGGGAAGCGTCATGGAACATTTCGTCGGTCAGAGTTTCTTCATCTGTTACAAATCCATCCACAAAGGCAATGAGTTTATCTTCATCAAACATCAACCAGAAATGGTCGTTATAATATGTCAGTCGTTTGGAAAATTCTTCTCTGGAAGCCGCTTCTGCCGCTGGAAAACATTCTGCTTCCACAGCAGTGATCGCATTTAAGTCATTCATAGTAGCAGTTCGTATGGTCATTTTTTCACCTCAAAAATATTTTAGTATCATGTTTGTCTATTATAACATTACATGTTGGCAATGTGTAGTAGAGGAATGGAAAAAATATGTATTTGCAAATCATATGTGTTATAATATCCCTGTAGTTTTTTGATTCAGAAGGAGAAAATTATGGAACTCACAATGCTTGGAACCGGAAATGCGCTTGTGACGGAGTGCTACAACACCTGCTTTGTATTACAGGAAGATCAGCAATATTTTATGGTAGACGGTGGTGGAGGAAGTACGATACTGCATCAGTTAAAATACGCCGGAATCAACTGGAAGGACATCAAAACCTTTTTTGTGACGCACAAGCATATTGATCATATTACCGGTATCATTTGGATGTTGCGTATGATCTGTCAGCATATGAGACAGGGCGAATATGAAGGTGAGGCCACGGTCTATGCGCATGAAGAAGTGATTGAACTGCTGAAGAATCTGGCAGAGAAACTTCTGCAAAAGAAAGATGTTGCGTTTATTGGAAAACGACTGCATCTCATTCCCGTTGCAGATGATGAGTCTGTCAGCATTTTATCTAAAAAAGTTACGTTCTTCGATATCCAGTCAACGAAAGCGAAACAATTCGGTTTCTGCATGGAACTTGGTAATGGAGAAAAACTTACCTGTTGCGGTGATGAGCAATATAATCCATGTGAAAAACAGTTTGCAGAGAACAGCACATGGTTATTGCATGAAGCATTTTGTCTGGAGAGCGAAGCAGATATTTTTCATCCGTATGAAAAGCATCATTCCACAGTGGCAGATGCAAGCAAACTGGCAGAAGAATTGCATGTAAAAAATCTGTTGTTATATCATACGGAAGACAAAAATCTGCTACGAAGAAAAGAACTTTATCAAAATGAAGGACGAAAGTATTTCAATGGAACTATTTTTGTGCCGGAAGATTTAGAGACGCTGGTTCTCTAAAGAAAATAGAAGGAAACGTTATCTAGTCACTATTTTTATAAAAACAAAAAGAACATAAACATAATAATATAGATAGACTTAATAAATACGATACGTGGAGGATATTATTTATGAAATGGATGATCGCATCAGATATTCATGGATCAGCATATTATTGCAGAGAATTGCTGGAAGCATACGACAGAGAAAAAGCAGACCGGTTATTATTGCTTGGTGACATTTTGTACCATGGTCCAAGAAATAATCTGCCAAAAGAATATAACCCAAAGGAAGTAATCGCATTGTTAAACCAGCGTAAACAGGACATTCTCTGTGTACGTGGAAACTGTGATACAGAAGTGGATCAGATGGTTTTGAGTTCCCGGTTCTGGCAGATTACTGTGTGATCACAGATGAGAAAAATGTGATCTATGCCACACATGGTCATCATTTTAACGAGGATAATCTGCCGCCGCTTCATAAAGGAGACATTTTGCTGAATGGGCATACCCATGTACCAAAATGCGTAGAACATCCGGATTATATTTACATGAATCCCGGATCTGTTTCCATTCCAAAAGAGGAAAGCTGGCATGGATATATGATTTATGAAAATGGCGGTTTTTTGTGGAAAAATCTGCAGGGGATAGAGCAGATGTTTTACGATATGCGAATATTGGAGAGAATTGTGGGAGTATGAAGTACGGAACAATTCGAATGGCATCTTTTTACCCCAACATCATTTTTTTGAAAATAAAAACCCCGGCGGCAGAATATTCTTATTATCCTGCTGCCGGGGTTAAATATATGCTTTGTTTTCTTTCTTGAACTATCGTTCAAGAAGTAGCGTTCACGCTTTGCAATTTATGTATGAAATTGTTTTACGTTTTCCCTTCTTGAATTGTCATTCAAGAAGTAGCGCTCGCAAAATACGCTCGCTTATTTCTGGTTTTCTTTTGCCAGTTCCTGCATTCTCATGGCACGAACTTTTAACGGCAGACCGAATAATGTGATGAATCCGTCTGCATCGTGATGATCGTAAAGGTCACCGGTTGTAAAACTTGCCAGAGACTCACTGTATAAGGAGTATGGGGAAGTAGTACCGGCTTTGATGATATTACCTTTATAAAGTTTGAATTTAACTTCACCGGTCACATATTTCTGAGTGGACTCTACAAATGCCTGAACAGCTTCACGAAGCGGTGTGAACCATTTTCCTTCGTATACGATCTGAGCCATGCGGTTACCCATATCTTTCTTTGTATCCATAGTAGCACGGTCAAGAGTCAGCTCCTCTAACTGTTTCTGAGCCTCAAGTAAGATGGTTCCGCCAGGAGTCTCATATACACCACGGGACTTCATACCAACAACACGGTTTTCAACGATATCAATGATACCGATACCATGTTTTCCGCCAAGACGGTTCAGCTCGCGGATGATATCAGCAACTTTCATCTCTTTGCCATTTACTGTTTTCGGAACACCGGATTCAAATGTCATTGTGACATATTCAGGTTCATCCGGTGCTTTTTCCGGAGAAACACCTAATACAAGAAGGTGATCGTAGTTCGGCTCATTGGCCGGGTTCTCAAGTTCCAGTCCCTCATGGCTGATGTGCCATAAGTTGCAGTCACGGCTGTAGCTCTGATCCATGGCAAATGGAAGATCAATACCATGTGCTTTGCAGTATTCCACTTCGCCTTCACGGGAATCGATGGTCCACTTCGGATCACGCCAAGGAGCAATGATTTTGATATCCGGAGCAAGTGCTTTGATGGAAAGTTCAAAACGGATCTGGTCATTTCCTTTTCCGGTTGCACCGTGGCAGATGGCAACAGCACCTTCTTTTCTTGCAATCTCAACTAATTTTTTTGCGATACCCGGACGAGCCATAGCAGTACCAAGTAAATATTTGTTCTCATATACAGCACCCGCCTGCACACAAGGAATAATGTAATCCTCTGCAAATTCATCACAGATATCTTCGATATATAATTTGGAAGCACCTGAGTACTGAGCACGCTCCTCAAGTCCCTCTAACTCTTTGCCCTGTCCACAGTCGATACAGCAGCATACTACATCATAGTCGTATGTCTCTTTTAACCACGGGATGATTGCTGTTGTGTCAAGTCCACCAGAATATGCTAAAACAACTTTTTCTTTCATTTTAATTATTCCTTTCTCTTCTTACTGTTATGCAGATCCGTTCATTAAATGAAATATTTTCTAATAATAGAAAGAATTCGAATCTAATCATTTGAATATTTATTCTGAAAACAAATTTACCCTTTGTTTTCGACCTGATTCATCATACTACAATCAGAATGAGAATGCAAGTGTAAATTTATACATATTTTACTTATAAAAATACACCTTTTTATTCAGGACGCACAGAATAACAAAAAAAATAAAAAGTCCTTTTCATTTGAAAAAACTTGTGCTATTATTTGATGCAGAGCAAAAAATGCCCGAAAATTGAAGAATGAATAAAAAACTGAATATGTGTATAAATATACACTCTTGTGTATAAAATATGCAAGGCAGAAAATCAATACTTTACGAATTGCGTGAGAAGTATTATTATAAGAAACAGTTCAGTTGAAGATTAAGGAGGCTGCAAATGATTAAAGCAGGTATTATCGGAGCAACAGGTTATGCTGGAGCAGAGCTTGTACGTATTCTGATGGGACATAAAGAAGTAGAAATTGTCTGGTACGGTTCCAGAAGTTATATTGATCAGAAATATGCATCTGTATATCACAATATGTTTGAAATTGTAGATGCGACATGTCTGGATGATAATATGGAAGCTCTCTGTGAGCAGGTAGATGTGATCTTTACCGCAACACCACAGGGTTTTTTAGCATCTGTTCTGACAGAGGAGATTTTATCCAAAACAAAGATCGTAGATCTGAGTGCGGATTTCCGTATCAAAGATGTTGCTACTTATGAAAAATGGTACAAGATCGAGCATAAGAGTCCGCAGTTTATTGAGGAAGCGGTTTATGGTCTGTGCGAAATCAACCGTGATAAAGTGAAAGGTGCCCGTCTGGTGGCAAATCCGGGATGTTATACAACCTGTTCTATTTTGACTGCTTATCCGCTGGTAAAAGAAGGACTGATTGATCCGGATACCTTGATCGTCGATGCAAAATCCGGAACTTCCGGAGCAGGTCGTGGCGCAAAAGTAGCAAATCTGTTTTGTGAAGTAAATGAAAATATGAAAGCATATGGTGTGGCAACTCACCGTCATACTCCGGAGATTGAGGAGCAGCTTGGTTATGCAGCGGGCAAAGAGATCGTGATTAATTTTACACCGCACCTTGTTCCGATGAACCGTGGTATTCTGGCGACAGAGTATGCAACTTTAAATAGAAAAGCAGACGGTTCCCTTCCTACTTATGAAGAAGTGAAAGCTGCCTATGACAAATATTATGCGAATGAGAAATTTGTCCGTGTTCTGGAAAAAGATGTTGTGCCTGAGACAAAATGGGTAGAGGGCAGCAACTATGTGGATGTTAATTTTAAGATTGATGAGCGTACCGGCAGAATCGTTATGATGGGAGCTCTTGACAATCTTGTGAAAGGTGCTGCGGGACAGGCAGTTCAGAATATGAACCTGTTGTTTGGTCTGGATGAAAGCGAAGGATTGAATCTTGTTCCAATGTTCCCGTAAATATGTAAATACATGGAAGGAAACAGGATTTTATGGAAATAAAGATTCGTCCGATGACGATTGAAGATTACGATGAGGTATATGCACTGTGGATGACGATCAAAGGTTTTGGTATCCGGAGCATTGATGATTCCAGAGAGGGAACCGAACGTTTCCTGAAACGGAATCCAACCACAAGTATCGTGGCAGAAGCAGACGGCAAGCTTGTCGGAGCAATTTTATGCGGTCATGATGGTAGAACAGGATGTTTTTACCATGTATGTGTGAATGAAGCTTATCGTAACCGCGGAATAGGAAAACAGATGGCAACCGCAGCAATGCGTGCCCTACAGAGTGAACAGATCAACAAAGTTAATCTGATCGCATTTAAGAAAAATGAACTTGGCAATCAGTTCTGGCGGGAAGAAGGCTGGAAGATGAGAGACGATGTGAATTATTATGACTTTGTTTTGAATGACGAGAACATTACAAAATTCAACGAATAAATAAGCAATGTTTTCAAATAAATTTTTAAATGAAATGAAAAGATAAAAATAACAGATACGATGATACCGGATATACATAGAAACAGATCTGGCAGGTATCTTACAGGAGGATTGGATCATGAAACAGATTACAGGTGGCGCGACAGCGGCAAAGGGATTTCAGGCAGCTTGCACAGCAGCCGGAATCAAATATGAAAATCGTACCGATATGGCAATGCTTTACAGTCAGGTACCATGTCGTGTGGCAGGAACATTTACAACAAATCTTGTAAAGGCGGCACCGGTACTCTGGGATCGGAACATTGTAAAAAACAGTGAATATGCACAGGCAGTTGTTGTCAATGCAGGTATCGCAAATGCATGTACCGGACAGGAAGGCTTAGACTACTGCCAGAAGACAGCAGATCAGGCAGCAAAAGTACTTGGTATTCCGGCAAGTGCTGTCTGCGTAGCATCTACCGGTGTCATTGGAAAACAGCTTCCAATCGACCGTATCATGGAAGGTGTGGGGGCATTAGCACCAAAACTTGCAAATGGTGTGGAAGCAGGAAATGCAGCAGCAAAAGCCATTATGACCACAGATACACACGAAAAAGAAGTGGCAGTGGAATTTGAAGTTGGCGGAAAAACTGTTACCATCGGTGGCATGTGCAAAGGTTCCGGTATGATTCATCCGAATATGTGCACCATGCTTGCCTTTGTGACAACAGACCTTGCAATTTCCAAAGAATTATTACAGGAAGCACTTTCTGCCAATGTTAAAGATACTTTCAATATGATCTCAGTTGACGGAGATACTTCCACAAACGATACACTGCTTTTAATGGCAAACGGTCTGGCAGGAAATCCGGAGATTACAGAAAAAAACGCAGATTATGATGCATTCTGTGAAGCACTGAATTTTGTCAACACAACGTTAGCAAAAATGATGGCAGGAGATGGCGAAGGTGCAACAGCATTATTTGAAGTAACCGTTGTCAATGCAGAGACAAAAGAACAGGCGCAGGTACTTGCAAAATCTGTCATCTGCTCCAGCCTGACAAAAGCAGCTATTTTCGGACATGATGCAAACTGGGGAAGAATTCTCTGTGCCATGGGTTATTCCGGAGCAACTTTTGATCCGGACAAAGTAGATCTGTATTTTGAGAGCAAAGGCGGTAAGATCAAACTGATCGAGAACGGTGTTGCGCTTGATTACAGCGAGGAAGAAGCAACCAAAATCTTATCCGAGCCGGAAGTAACTGCCATCGCAGATCTGAAACTTGGCGATGCACAGGGAACTGCATGGGGCTGTGATCTCAGCTATGACTATGTAAAAATCAATGCGGATTATCGTTCTTAATATAAAAAAGTGATTTGTTACAGGAGGACAGATAGATGAACGAAGGTAAATACGAAGCATTACGGGCGAAAGCCGAGGTGCTGATTGAGGCATTGCCATATATCCAGCGTTTTAACCGCCGGATCATTGTCGTAAAATATGGCGGAAGTGCCATGCTGGATGAAGAATTAAAACAACGTGTGATTCAGGACGTGACACTGTTGAAACTGGTTGGGTTTAAACCGATTATCGTACATGGTGGAGGAAAAGAAATCAGCAAATGGGTTGCAAAAGCCGGAATGGAGCCGGAATTTGTAAACGGTCTGAGAAAAACAGATGCAGAGACAATGGAGATCGCAGAAATGGTACTTGGAAAAGTCGGAAAATCTCTGGTATCCATGGTAGAAAAACTGGGTGTTCAGGCTGTCAGCATCAGCGGCAAAGACGGTGGTTTACTGAAAGTTGAAAAAAAATATTCTCAGGGACAGGATATCGGATTTGTAGGTGATGTAAAATCCGTAGATCCAAAAATTTTATTTGACCTGTTAGAGAAAGATTTCCTTCCAATCGTATGCCCAATCGGTCTGGATGATGATTATCAAACTTACAATATCAATGCTGATGATGCGGCATGCGCGATTGCAACAGCAGTTCATGCGGAAAAACTTGCTTTTCTGACAGATATCGAAGGTGTTTACCGTGATCCGAAGGATCCGTCCACACTGATTTCTGAACTGACAGTTTCTGAAGCAAAAGACCTGCTTGACAGCGGTTATGTCGTTGGCGGTATGCTTCCGAAATTAAATAACTGCATCCATGCAGTAGAAAACGGTGTTTCCAGAGTTCATATCTTAGATGGACGTATGGCTCACTGCCTGTTACTGGAAATTTTCACAAACAAAGGAATCGGAACAGCGATCCTTGGAGATGAGGAGGCAAGATTTGACCATGAATAAACAGAATTATATTGATCATGCAGAGCAGTCCCTGCTTCATACTTACAATCGTTTTCCGGTTGTATTAGATCACGGCGAGGGCGTATACCTGTATGACACAGACAATAAACAGTATCTTGATTTTGCGGCTGGTATCGCCGTTTGTGCCTTCGGATATGGCAAAAAGGAGTATAACGATGCTCTGAAAAATCAGGTAGATAAATTATTACATACTTCTAATTTATATTATAATGTACCAACTATGGAAGCCGCCGAAAAAGCACTGGCTGCCGCTGAGATGGATCGTATCTTCTTTACCAACAGTGGTACCGAGGCAATTGAGGGTGCATTAAAAGCAGCAAAAAAATACGCTTACACCAGAGACGGACATGCAGGTCACGAAGTGATTGCAATGCAGCATTCCTTCCACGGAAGAAGCCTTGGCGCATTATCTGTTACCGGAACAAAGCATTATCAGGAGCCGTTTGAGCCGCTGATTCCGGGGATCCGCTTTGCCGAGTATAATAATCTGGAGAGCGTAAAAGCACAGATTACTGACAAGACTTGTGCTATCATTATGGAAACGGTACAAGGCGAGGGTGGTATTTACCCGGCTGATCCAGAGTTTTTAAAAGGTGTTCGTGGACTCTGTGATGAGAATGACATCTTACTTATTCTGGATGAGATCCAGTGTGGTATGGGACGTACCGGAGCAATGTTTGCATGGCAGAATTATGGTGTAAAACCGGATATCATGACCGTTGCAAAAGCACTGGGCTGTGGTGTGCCGGTAGGTGCATTTATGATGACTCAGAAAGTGGCAGACAAATCTCTGGCACCGGGTGATCACGGAACTACTTACGGTGGAAACCCATTCGTTGGAGCTGCTGTCAGCGCAGTATTTGATATTTTTGAAAAAGACCAGATCATCAACCATGTACATGAGATCGCACCGTATCTGGAGCAGAAGCTGGATGAACTGGCTGCAAAATATGACTTTATCACAGACCGTCGCGGTATGGGACTCATGCAGGGACTGGAGATGAATATTCCGGTTGGTCAGGTTGCGGCAAAAGCTCTGGAGAAAGGCCTGATCATCATTACCGCAGGTTCTAACGTGGTTCGTTTCGTTCCACCACTTGTAATTGAAAAAGAGCATGTGGATGAGATGGCCGCAAAATTAGATGAGATTCTTGCAACATTCTAATTAAATTTATATACGTTTGACTTGAAAATCAGGCAGACAGTTGTGTTTTTCTTTTTGAAAAGCAGGACTGTCTGTTTTTACGCGTGAGTAAGATCGTATTGCGTTTTGAATAAAAAAGAAGTATCCTGCGTATAAAAAATCCGCTCTGTGACATAATAGTAAATACATGCATAAAAATATATCAGACAAAAAAGGGAGCGGAACTTATGGTGGGAATTTTGATAGCAATTTTATCTGGAATGCTGATGAGTGTTCAAGGCGTATTTAATACAGATGTGACAAAGCAGAGCAGTCTGTGGGTGGCAAACAGCTGGGTGCAGTTTACCGCGCTGGCTGTCTGTCTGGCGGCATGGGGAATATCAGACCGATCTTCTTTTGCGGCTCTCTGGAAAGTGCAGCCGAAGTATGTGCTGGTGGGCGGTGTGATCGGTGCGTTTATTACACTGACGGTTGTAAAAAGCATGAATACCCTTGGCCCGGCGCAGGCGGTACTCTTTATCGTGGTTGCACAGATGATCACTGCCTATGTCATAGAATTGCTTGGGTGGTTCGGAACGGAGAAAGCGGACTGGTCGATGCAGAAGTTAATTGGAATGGCAATTGCGATCACAGGTGTGGTCATTTTCCAGTGGGAGCGGAAGTAGTAAAACTGATGTACGAATTCGAAACAGAGAAGTACACCCTACTGATACGAAAAACGTTTGCTCTGTCGTTTAGAAATTATTAAGAATTTTTTAGATAGCAAAAACAAGGCTTGTAATATTTGTAATATTTGATAAAATTGTTACAGGTATTTGAGAATCTCCTTTGCATATACAAAGGAGGATGAAAATGAAACGATGGATACGAATCTGGATGGGTGTTCTGTTACTTTTGAGTGTATTACCCGGATGCGGTACAAAACCAGAAGAAATTCTTCTGGCAGCGGAGTCATCCGTACAGCAGGAAGCAGCACCATCACTGAAGAAGGATTCCTCGCAGGAACTGTCGGTTACAGAACTGCAGGAAGATCTGGTACAGGCGGACACGATATTTGTCTATGTCTGTGGTGCCGTGTGCAATCCCGGGGTATATGAACTGCCTGCGGACAGCAGAGCTTATGAAGCGGTAGCGCAGGCCGGCGGAATGTCAGAAAATGCAGCCGGAACAGTTGTGAATCTGGCAGAAGTGCTGACAGACGGGCAGAAACTGCAGATTCCTTTTCAGGGAGAAGTCTCTGAATTACAGGGGAGCGATAACGGTGAGATAACAACCGACAGTCGTGTCAATATTAATACAGCTTCCGTGGAAGAACTGATGACCTTAAAAGGCATCGGTCAGACCCGTGCGGAACAGATCCTGGAATACAGAGAAAAATATGGTTCCTTTGCCAATCCGGAGGCAATTATGAATGTCGACGGGATCAAGCAGGGAACCTATGACAAGATAAAAGATAACATTAGAGTTCAATGAGGTGACGAAATGGCGAAAAAAGTGCTGGTGGTAGATGATGAAAAATTAATCGTGAAAGGAATTCGGTTCAGTCTGGAGCAGGATGGTATGGAAGTTGACTGTGCCTATGACGGTGAAGAAGCGCTGGATATGGCAAAATCAAAGGAGTATGACATAATTTTACTCGATATCATGCTTCCGAAACTGGATGGATTTCAAGTATGCCAGCAGATTCGCGAATTTTCAAACGTACCGATCGTGATGCTGACTGCAAAAGGTGATGATATGGACAAAATCCTTGGTCTGGAATATGGAGCAGATGATTACATAACGAAACCGTTTAATATTCTGGAGGTTAAGGCCCGGCTGAAAGCAATCATGCGTCGTACTTCCCGCAAAGAAGTAGAAGAAAATCCGAATGTGATCGTGGATGGAGATGTGCGTCTCGACTGTGAGAGCAGACGTCTTTTTATCAAAGGCCGTGAGATCAAACTGACCGCAAAAGAATTTGATCTGATGGAACTTATGGTTAAGACACCGGAAAAAGTATACAGCAGGGAGCGCCTGTTGAATCTGGTATGGGGCTATGAATATCCAGGTGATTTCCGTACCGTGGATGTGCATGTACGCCGTCTGCGTGAGAAAGTAGAGGCAAATCCGAGTGAGCCGAAATATGTGCATACCAAATGGGGCGTGGGCTATTATTATCATTCTGACAAACAGAGGTAGTAGATTTGAAAGCAATTATCACATATTTTAAAAGTCTGAAATTCCGTATTTTTCTATTGATTATTTTATTTGGACTTGTTCCAACCTTTCTGTTGCGGGCTGGTATTTTGTCGGCTTATGAAAAACGAGCGGTAGATACTCGTACCGTAGATATCACAAGTCAGGCAAAATTGTTAGCCACACAGATTGTGGCAAATAATTATCTGCTAGATACCTCAGCACCAAGCATTACTACACAGCTAGATCAGCTTTCCACAATTTATGACGGGCGTGTCATGTTGATCGACAATACATTCACAATTGTGAAAGATACATATGCACTGGATGAGCAGAAAACAATTTTGTCCGAAGAAGTGATACAGTCTTATGGCGGAGAAACAGTGCAAAAATATGATGCAGACAATCGCTATATTGAAATGACGCTTCCGATTAATGATGAATCCGGTAAACATGTAATTGGCGTTATGTTGGTAAGTGTTTCTACCGATAGCATTGCGGCTACACTTGGCATTTTAAAGCAATATGCGCTAATGTTGCAGTTTTTGGTAGCAGTAATTGTTGTAATCGCAGGATTTGCCGCATCCAGTGGACTGGTTCGACCATTTAAACGTCTGACAAAATCTATCAAAGATGTGCAGGATGGCTATGAAGCGGATTTTATCAGTGTCAGTTCCTATTCTGAGACAGAGACGATTTCTGCAGCTTGCGATGAAATGCTGCAGCGTTTGCAGACATTAGACGAAAGCCGACAGGAATTTGTATCCAACGTATCCCATGAGTTGAAGACTCCTTTGACATCTATGAAAGTTCTGGCAGATTCCCTGATTGGTCAGGAAGACATTCCAGTGGAACTTTACAGGGAATTTATGTCTGATATCGGAGACGAAATCGATCGTGAGAACAAGATTATCAACGATCTTCTTTCACTTGTGAAAATGGACAAGTCTGCAGGAAATATCAACATTGCGAGCGTACAGATTAATGAGCTGTTAGAGCGTATTATGAAACGCCTGCGTCCAATTGCCCAGAAACAGAATGTGGAACTGGTGATGGAGAGTTTTCGTCCGGTTGTGGCTGAGGTAGATGAGGTAAAACTGACACTGGCATTATCAAATCTGATTGAGAATGCGATTAAATACAATAACCCGGAAGGATGGGTACATGTATCTCTGAATGCGGATCATCAGAATTTCTTTGTGACAGTGGAAGATAATGGTATTGGCATTCCGAAAGAAGCACAGGATCGCATTTTTGAACGATTTTACCGGGTAGATAAATCTCATTCACGAGAGATTGGTGGTACCGGGCTGGGACTTGCCATTGCGCGAAATGCGATCCTTATGCATCGTGGCGCGATTAAGGTACACAGTATGGAAGGGGAAGGAACAACCTTTACGGTGCGGATTCCTCTGACCTATATCGCAGGTTAAGATAAGGGGATATCTATGAAAATTTGGAAACGAACAGGTGTTTTGTGTTTGGCTGTTTTAGTAGCTTTCGGCTCGTTTGCCGGATGCGGGAAGCACAAAAAAGAAAATACCGGATATACAATGTTTTATCTGAACAAACAGAAAACCAAAATTGTGAGCCAGTCTTATGAACCGGTGGCATCGGACACAACGGATCTCATCGAAGAATTTATTGATCAGATGTCAGAAGAGACGGATGATGTGGATTATCAAAAAATATTTCCGGATAATGTACAGATTGAGCGTTATGAATATACGAATCATCAGCTTTATCTGTATTTTAACAAGGCGTACAGCGATATTCCGGTTACGGAAGAGGTGCTTTGCCGTGGAGCTGTTGTCCACAATATGATGCAGATTCCGGATGTGGAAGGTGTGTCTTTCTATGTCAACAATCTGCCCTTAACGGATGTAAACGGCAAGGAAGTCGGTATTCTCACCAATGATTCCTTTGTGGAAAATCCGGGGGAGAAGATCAACAATATTCAGGAGGCAAATCTGACGTTATATTTTGCTTCTACTACAGGAGACGGGCTTGTGCGGGAGACACAGCATGTGTATTATTCCAGCAATACGTCTATTGAAAAACTGATCATGGAGCGGCTTTTAGATGGACCGAAATCTTCCAATGCAAGATCTGCCATACCGGATAATACAGACCTGATCAGTGTGTCTGTCATGGATGGCGTGTGCCTGGTAAATCTTGGGGAAGGTTTCCTGGCACAGAATTTTGAGATCAAAGAAGACGTAATTATTTATTCTATCGTGGATTCGCTGACAGAACTGGATACCATCAACACGGTACAGATTGCAGTCAACGGAAAAACAAATATCACATATCGAGAAAAGATGTCATTAAGCGAATATTATAAACGTAATCTGGATCTTGTCACAGAAGAGGGGGACGACGTTGAAGTCGTACAAAAACAGGAGAAGGAGGGCTTACTTGATTCTGGACAGTAAACGACATATCTGTTTGTGTGCAGCTGCATTGACTGCTGGAATTCTGCTGGCCGGTGAAGTATCGGCCATTCATGTGATTCCGGCAGTTTTTCTTTTATTTGGCTGTGTGACCGGACTATTACAACGGGGCAATACACCCCGATTGGAAATGAGGGTCATGATCGTGATCCTCGCAATATGCAGTATTTTGGGTGCTGCACGGACTAGAAGATATATAGCATCTTATGCAGAACGACAAGCGGTCGTTCAGAACCTTGCAGAGGTTGAAATCATCGGCATCGTAAGCCGTAAAGAAATAAAATCTGATTCTTATCTGTATCATATCAGACAGACATATCTGAATGCAGACCAAACGCCTATTTTTCTTGGGCAAATTATTGTAACAAACGAACAGGACGACATTCCGGTGGGAGCGGTGGTTACTGTATCCGGGAAGGCACAGTTGTTTTCCCATGCGCGAAATGATGGAAATTTTGATTTCGCCACGTATTACAGACAATTAAATATTATTTGCCGCGTAAATGCGGACATGATCAGGCAAAATGTTGCACCACATTTTTTTATAAGAGAAACCATATATCAACTTCAAAAAAAGATGGTTAAGGTGTATGTCGAAAATTTAAATGAACGGGATGCAGGAATATTGTGTACACTGGCAGCAGGGAGCAGATCACAGTTGGATCCCGACACCAGACAAGTGTACCAGAATGCAGGAATTTCACATTTGCTTTCTATCTCTGGGCTGCATATTTCCATTATTGGATTCAGTCTATATCGGTTGCTTAGAAAAATGCGTAGATCTTATCTGTTTTCTGCGGCTTTCAGCATCGTTTTGGTTTTCTGCTTTGCCTATATGAGTGGATTTGGGATCCCTGCCCGCAGAGCGGTTATCATGTATCTATGTATGATGGGAGCGCAGGTACTTGGCCGTACTTATGAAGCGGCCAACGGACTAGCACTGGCTGCTATCCTATTAATGATTGAAAATCCGATGATACTGGATCAGAGCGGTTTCCTGTTTTCTTTTACCGCAATGCTTTCGATTGTGTTGTATGGTATATTGTTTCAGGATACAAGGTGGAAAGAGAAGAAACACGAGGAACGGAAAGTACCCTGGAAAGAGTTGGTTTTACAAAAAATGCTATTCCCCTTGAAAAGCAATTGCCTGTTCAGCCTGTGGTTACAACTATGGCTGTTGCCCTTGACGGCATGGTTTTATTATGAAGTCCCGACATATTCTTTTTTTCTAAATCTGTTGGTTCTTCCATTAAGCGGCTGGCTGCTTGGTGGCGGATTACTGGCTGCATTACTTTATCCGAAACTGCCGTATATTGCGGGCTGGATGTTAGTCGGCTGTCATGAAATTTTAAATGTCTATGAGGCAGGTATGAAGTTTATGCGAATACTGCCTGGAAATTTGCTTTTGACAGGGCGCCCGGAACTTTGGTGTATGGTTGTTTACTATCTTTTCCTGGCGCTATTCTGTATATGGAAATGCAGACACACAGATAATATGGAAATTCGGAAAAAGGTCTTTTTTACCGGAATTTGTGGCGGACTTCTGACAGGAACCCTGCTGTTTCATCCGGCAGAACTTCCAGGAATTTACATGCTGGATGTTGGTCAGGGAGATGGGCTGTTTCTGACTGATGGCGTCGGTGGCAGAATATGGATGGATGGTGGAAGCAGCTCAGAATCCTCTGTCGGTACCTATCGGATGCTTCCTTTTCTGAAATATCACAGAGTACCGGCTATTGATTACTGGATTGTTACACATCCCGATGCGGATCATATTTCAGGATTGCTGGAACTACTTGATGCAGAATATCCGATCCGACATTTGATTCTGGCAAAAGCACAGGAAAAAGAGGAGGCCTGTCAGGAATTGATTAGCTTGGCTAAACAGAAAGGCACCAATATACAGTATGTAAGGACAGGAAGTGAATTGCATTTAAGGGATATGGAATTACACTGTCTGTATCCAGATGTACAGGAGACAGCTGCAGACATCAATGGATTGTGTCAGGTATGGGAACTGCGAAGCCATGATTTTGCTATGCTTTTTACAGGGGATATTGGTGAAGCACAGGAAACTTTATTGTTGGAACGGAATTTGCTAAAGCCGGTTAATGCTCTGAAGGTAGCTCATCATGGTTCGCGTTACTCCAGTAGTGAGAAATTTCTAACAAGGATTCAGCCAGAAATCGCACTGATTTCAAGTAGTGCACATAACCGCTATCGACATCCGTCACCAGACACAATTGAACGCCTGCGGAATCAGAAAGTTAGAATATGTTGTACTAAAGATATGGGACAACTGTCTATTTTATATCGGAAAGGACAGTGGGTGTTGCAGCATTATACAGAATAATTCAAAAATCTAGTTGTATACGGTTACATGTGTAAAACAGCTGTCTTGACAGTTGTAAACGATGATAGTATAATGGCGAAAGCATTATAAAGAGGAAAAATACTATGAAAGAATATTATGACGTCATTATCGTAGGCACCGGTGCAGCTGGTTTATACTGTGCATTAAACCTACCGGAGCGTAAACGAATTTTATTAATTACAAAGCAGGAAGCAGATCAGTCAGATTCCTTCCTTGCTCAAGGTGGTATCTGCATGCTTCGCGGAGAAGATGATTATAAGAATTATTTTGAAGATACCATGCGTGCAGGACATTATGAGAACGATGAGCGTGCTGTAGATCTGATGATTCGAAGTTCTAATGATATTATTCGTGATCTTGTACAGAGAAAAGTTGATTTCACAAGAGATAAAGAGGGAAATCTGATGTTTACAAGAGAAGCAGCTCATTCCCAACCACGTATTCTGTTTCATGAGGACATTACTGGAAAACAGATTACACAGACTTTATTAGATGAAGTAAAGGCAAAAACGAATATTGAAATCTGTGAATACATGACTATGGTAGATTTAATCGCAAATAATAATGTCTGCGGTGGAATTATTATTATGGATCAGGATAATAAGGTTTATCCGGTCTATGCACAGCATGTGGTATTAGCATGTGGCGGACTTGGTGGTTTGTATCAGAATTCTACAAATTTCCCACATATTACGGGCGATGCGATTGGCATTGCATTAAAGCATCAGGTTCAACTTGAGCACATTGATTACATACAGATTCATCCGACGACTCTTTTTTCAAAGAAGCCAGGACGTAGATTCCTTATATCTGAATCTGTTCGTGGAGAAGGCGCTTTACTATTGGATAAGAACGGACAACGTTTTACAGATGAATTGCAGCCGCGGGATAAAGTGAGCCAGGCTATTTTTGCCCAGATGGAAAAAGAAGGATCGGATCATGTCTGGGAAGATATGCGTCCACTTGGCAAAGATACGATTTTATCACATTTTCCAAACATTTACCAGCAATGTCTTGAGGAAGGATTTGATCCATGCAAAGAGCCGATTCCGGTTGTTCCGGCACAGCATTATTTCATGGGCGGTCTCAAAGTCGATCTTGGAAGCCGCACTTCAATGAAAGGATTGTATGCCTGTGGTGAGACAAGTTGTAATGGAGTGCATGGTAAAAACCGTCTGGCAAGCAATTCTCTCTTGGAATCACTGGTGTTTTCGCGCAGAGCAGCCGATGATATTCTGTTTGGAACACAGACAAAATATGAGAGAATACCGATAGATATTCAGAAATACGAAGACCGTGAACAGATTTTATCTGAATATCATACCGCAGTAAAAAATGAGATTGAGAGGGTGAAAAACAGTCATGAATGATATAACAATGAAACTGCAGGCAGACAATCTGATCCGCCTTGCATTACAGGAAGATATTACAAGTGAGGATGTGTCTACTAATGCTGTAATGCCAACTGCACAACCGGGTGAAGTGGATCTGATTGCAAAGGAAGATGGTGTGATCGCAGGTCTTGATGTTTATGCGAGGGTTTTTTATCTGTTGGATCCTGAGACAAAAGTAACATTTTACTGCAAAGATGGAGACAATGTAAAGCAGGGGCAGCGGATGGCTGTTGTACAAGGAGATATCCGTGTGCTTCTTTCCGGTGAGCGTGTTGCATTAAATTATCTGCAGCGCATGAGTGGAATTGCTACTTATACAAGACAAGTAGCAGAGTTGCTGAAAGGCAGTAAAGTGACACTTCTGGATACTAGAAAAACAACTCCAAACTGCCGTATTTTTGAAAAATATGCAGTTCGAGTGGGTGGAGGATGCAATCATCGTTACAATCTGTCTGATGGTGTTTTATTAAAAGATAATCATATTGGAGCTGCCGGAAGCATAACAAAGGCTATCCAGATGGCAAAAGCATATGCACCATTTGTCAGAAAGATTGAGATTGAGGTAGAGACACTGGATCAGGTTCAGGAAGCAGTTGATGCTGGGGCAGACATCATTATGCTGGATAATATGACCCCAGAGGTGATGAAAGAAGCAGTATCATTGATCAATGGTCGTGCACAGACGGAGTGTTCCGGTAATATTACAAAGGAAAATATCGCGAAAATCTGTGAGATAGGTGTGGATTTTGTATCCAGCGGTGCGCTGACACATTCTGCTCCGATTCTTGATATTTCCATGAAGCATCTGCATGCAATTTAGGCGGTGGAAAATATTTACCAGGTGATATATCATAGAACTTTTATATGGAGTACTTATAAATATCTAATGATATGTAAAAATGAGAAAGTGAGAAATCAAAATGACGATAGCAGAAATACAGCAGGAAATTATGCGTATGAAGAAAGAACAGGATATCTGTATTCTGGCACATGCCTATCAGGGGCAGGATATTTTAGAAGTTGCTGATTATATGGGAGATTCCTACGGATTGAGTGTGCAGGCATCAAAAAGTAATTGCAAGGGTGTTATCATGTGTGGTGTGCGTTTTATGGCTGAGACATGCAAGATTTTAAGTCCTAAAAAGAAAGTCTGGCTGGCAAATCCGACAGCGGGATGTCCGATGGCAGAGCAGCTGGATCTCGATTTTCTGCGTGCTTTAAAGCAGAAATATCCGGATCATGCAGTTGTAGCTTACATTAACACAACTTCCGAACTAAAGACAGAGTGTGATGTCTGTGTTACTTCCTCCTCTGCTGTGGAAATCTGTAAAAAACTGGATTCTGATAAAATTCTATTCATTCCAGATCCAAACCTTGGACGCTATGTGGCTCAGCAGATTCCAGAAAAAGAGTTTGCCTTTTATACAGGAGGATGTCCACGCCATATGATCGTGACACCAGATCACGTCAGAAAGGCAAAAGAACTTCATCCCAATGCACTTCTTTTAGTTCATCCAGAATGTCGACAGGAAGTAGTAGAACAGGCAGACTACGTTGGTTCTACCACAGGGATTATGGATTTTGCAAAAAAATCCGAGCACAAAGAATTTATCATTGGTACAGAGAATAGTATCGTACAGCATCTGCAGTTTGACTGCCCGGAGAAGCAGTTCTACCCATTGACAGTACAGCTTACCTGTATGAATATGAAAATTACTACACTGATGGATGTTTATAACTGTTTGAAAGGCTGTGGTGGCGAAGAAATTATTTTGCCGGATGATGTGATGGAAGGTGCAGGCCGCTGCATTCACCGTATGGTAGAACTTGGTGGCTGATTCTGTTTATTGTCAGATTAAATCCACGATTTTTAACGCTAGTTGTGCTAAGTAGTAAATTCTAATATTGCGAATATTTAAGGCGGGAGAGTTTTTTCTTTCCCACCTTGTGTTTTTTGGGCATTCATATTATACTTTGAGACATGAAAACATTACAGGAAGATTTAAAAACAGGAAATTTTAAACATTGCTATTTGCTATATGGAGAAGAACCTTATCTGGTACAGCAGTATAAAATACGTCTGAAAAATGCGTTGTCGGTAGAAGGGGACACCATGAATACATCCGTATTTTCCGGGAAAGATATTCGCCCAGAGGCTTTGATCGACCTTTCGGAGACACTGCCATTTTTTGCAGAACGGCGTGTCATTCTGGTGGAAAACAGTGGATTTTTCAAAAAAAGTATGGAAGACCTTGCCACTTACATGGCTGAACTTCCGGAGACATCCTATTTCGTCTTTGTGGAAGAAGAAGTGGACAAGCGCGGAAAAATGTACAAGCAGGTCAAAAAGTACGGCAGCGTGGTAGAATTCAAGCGTCAGACGGACGCAGTTCTGATGCAGTGGATTCTCGGAACACTGAAAAAAGAAAATAAAAAGATTACCCGTTCGGTTATGGAACTGTTTTTGAGTAAGACAGGAAACGATATGGAACTGATCGCTCAGGAACTGGAAAAACTGCTGTGTTATACGCTGGAAAAAGATGTGATTGAAGCAGAAGATGTAGATGCAATCTGTGCCAATCAGATCAGTGGAAAAATCTTTGATATGGTGGATGCCATTGGCCGCAAAGAACAGAAAAAAGCACTGGATCTGTATTACGACCTTCTGATGTTGAAGGAACCTGCAATGCGTATCCTTTTTCTGATCACACGTCATTTCCAGATCCTGATGCAGCTGCGTGAGATGGCCGGCGGCGGATTTGATTATAAGAGCATGGCTTCCAAGGTCGGTGTACCGGAATTTGCCGTGCGCAAATATACCGGGCAGGCCCGGGCTTTTGATGGCCTGAGACTGGAAGAAATTATGCGGGAGTGTGTACAGACAGAGGAAAATATCAAAACAGGTCAGATGGGAGACCAGCTTGCGGTAGAATTACTGATCATTTCCACGATGCAGTAATTCAGTGTAATTACAGTTCACACGCACCATTCGCATTTTTTAAACTGGAGCACAAAAAAGTGTTGCAATTGCATTTTTGTTGTGCTAGAATCAGACGCAGAAAGACAAAGACGTCTGGATGAAATTCATCCGGGCGTCTTTTTTGTGTTGTTAAGGAGGATTTTGAAAATGAACACAGGAGATACCGCTTTTATGATGATCTGCTCGGCACTGGTATTTTTTATGACACCGGGTCTGGCGTTTTTTTATGGAGGACTGGTCCGCAGGAAAAATGTTGTAAACACAATGATGGCATGTGTATCCATCATGGGGCTTGCAGTTGTAATGTGGGTTGCTTTTGGATATTCTCTTGCATTTGGCGGCAATCACGGAGGTATTATTGGAGACTTCCGCTGGGCATTCTTACATGGTATTAGCATGTCAGAAGCGGGACCTTATGCAGACAGTATTCCGCATTTAGTTTACATTGCTTTTCAGATGATGTTTGCAATCATTACACCAGCTCTGATTACAGGATCTCTCGTAGGAAGAATGAGATTCAAAGCATTGTTTTTCTTCATTGCTTTATGGTCGGTTGTTGTATATTATCCGTTGGCTCATATGGTATGGGGCGAAGGAGGTCTGTTGGCAGCCATTGGTTCCGTGGATTTTGCAGGTGGTAACGTCGTTCATATCAGTTCCGGTATCACAGCTTTGACACTGGCTATTTTACTTGGCCGCAGAAAAGGTTATAATAAAGTGGCTTATCGGGTACATAACATTCCATTTGTTGTTCTTGGCGCATCTATGCTGTGGTTTGGATGGTTCGGATTCAATGCAGGAAGTGCTTTAAAAGCAGACGGACTTGCTGCACATGCATTTATGACAAGTGCGATTTCCGCAGGTGTTGCATTGTTATCCTGGATGCTTCTGGATGTGATTATGGATAAAAAGCCAACACTGGTTGGTGCATCCACTGGTCTGGTTGTCGGTCTGGTAGCCATCACACCGGGGGCAGGTTTCGTGCCGATCTGGTCAGCATTTATCATTGGAGCACTCGTCAGCCCAATCTGCTTCTTTGGTGTCAAACTGATCAAACAGAAACTGAAAATCGATGATGCGCTGGATGCCTTCGGATGCCATGGTATCGGTGGTATCTGGGGTGGTATCGCAACCGGGTTATTCGGAAAAACTTCTATCAACAGCGCTGCACGCTGGGATGGATTAGTATTTGGCGATCTACATCTGTTTCTGGCACAGCTTGCAGGTATCGGTATTACCATTGCAATCGCAGTAGTCGGAACACTGGTTTGTATTGGAATCGTGCGTATCTTTACAAAGATCCGTGTGGATGACCGTGCCGAGACCATCGGTCTGGATCTGTCCGAACATGGTGAGAAAGCATACCCGTCCTTCAACGGCTGGGATTAATGCATATTGATGTGAAAATTGTTCGATGTCCTGAAATAATGATGTATTGAAAAATTTAAATTCATTTTGCTAATGCAGGATGAAGTGTAAGGAGATATCTATGTTAATCAAAGTAGAAGCAATCATAAATGAAGAAAAATTCGAAGATGTCAAAGAAGCGTTAAATGCTATTCATGTCAATGGTATCACGGTGTCACAGGTCATGGGCTGCGGTACCCAGCGTGGATTAAAGCGTTATGTCCGTGGTTCCGAGGTAGAGATTAACCTGCTGCCGAAGATTAAACTGGAGATTGTGGTTTCTTCCGAAAAATGGGAAGAGAAGGTAATTGATACCATCCAGAAAACTGCTTATACCGGAAATGTCGGTGATGGAAAAATTTTCAGCTATGAACTGCGTACAGCAACTAAAATCCGTACCAACGAAAAGAACGAACATGCCATCTGGGGGGATGAACAACGGCAGGAATATGCCCGTAATCCGGAGGCAAAAGAAACACTTTAGTGTGTCAAAAAAATAACGTTAGTGTTAAATAATTAATTAATGGAAATCCTATTGCATTTCCGAAAAATTGTCTGTATAATAAGCGCAATTGCATGATTGTTCTTAAAAAAATACAATCCGTTTCTGTACATATATCTCACGAAAACAGATTGTATTTGAAAAAAGAACAGGCTGATAAGGCATATGAGGGGCTGATTTACGAACTTGATATGGCAAAAGCTATGGCTGATGCAGATCTTGTCATTGAGTCTCTTTCCGAGGATCCGAAAGCCAAAATTGAGTTTTATCAGGCAATGGCTCCATTACTTCCGGAGAAAACAGTGGTCGTAACTAATTCTTCCACAATGCTTCCAAGTACTTTTGCATCTTATACAGGCAGACCGGAAAAGTATCTGGCACTTCATTTTGCAAATGAAATATGGAAAAACAATACGGCTGAGATCATGGGACACCCGGGAACAGATCAGAAATACTATGATGAAGTCGTTGCATTTGCAAAAGAAATCGGAATGATTCCGTTACAGCTGAAAAAAGAGCAGCCGGGATATATCTTGAATTCTCTGCTGGTTCCGTTCCTGAATGCCGGACAGGCCTTATATGCAAACGACGTAGCCGATCCGCAAACTATCGATCTGACCTGGATGCTTGGAACCGGAGCACCACTTGGACCGTTCCGTATTCTGGATATTGTCGGACTGGATACCGCTTACAATATCGTAATGATGAATCCTGAGGCAAAGAATCCAGAGACATTACCGGGCAAGATTGCCACTCGTCTGAAAGAATTTATTGATGCAGGTAAGAAAGGTGTTGCAACTGGAGAAGGATTCTATAAATATAATTAAATACATGTTCAAAAAGAATCTGTCCAGTTCGGGCAGATTCTTTTTAGTCAATAATTAAAAATTATTCCGAAACCAGTTTCAGCCCCGTAATGTCCGGCTGAATAGTAAGAGAGTAGTTTGTATAGTAGACTACAAATCCTGGTTTTGCTTTATTTGGTTTCTTTACATTCTTTTTCTGCAGATAATCAATTTCTACCTTTTCGTTGCCACGTCCCTTGGAATAAAAAGCAGCGAGTCGTCCGGCTTCTTCAAAGGTACGATCCGGCATTTCACCAGTTTTGGTTTTCACAAGTACATGGGAACCCGGCATTCCTTTTGCATGGAACCACCAGTCGTTACCTTCAGCAAATTTGAACGTCAGCTCATCGTTCTGGAAGTTATTTTTGCCGACATAAATGTCAAATCCATCGCTGGAACGGTAGTGGTACGGTTTGCTCTTGCCCTGTGTCTTCTTTTTGGAATATTTGTGCTTAATATACCCGCTTTCCATCATCTCTTCCTTGATCTGCTGCAAGTCGGCTTCCGTCTCTGCAATATCCAGGGCAGTGGCGATGGAATCCAGATGATCGATCTCAAGCTGTGTATCCTCAATCAGATCCGTCAGTGCCTCATAAGTACGCTTCAGTTTTGCATACCGGTCAAAATATTTTTTTGCATTATCCAGTGGTGAGATTGTATCGTCCAGAGGAATATGGATTGTTTCATTTGTATAGTAATTTAACGCATCAAATCCTTTGCAGCCTTCTTCCAGCTGATAGCCGTAAGTATGGATCAGTTCGCCGTATACTTTGTATTTTTCCCGTTTTTCTGTATCTTTTAACTGTTTTTTCTGCAGATCATATTTTTTGCGGTTTCGTTCTAACAGTGTATTGATCACATGACGCAGATCTGCAGATTTCTGACGCATCCGGGTGTAAAGACTGCGCTGCGCATAATAGTTTTCCAGTACCTCAGAGATAGAATCGTAAGGAACGATCGTATCGGAAGCATAGGAAGTCAGCGGGATTGCTGCATACTCAATTGGTTCATCCTGATGCATAATGATGTTCGGGTAAAAACGACCTTCCCGGATATCTGACATGGCAGCCAGAAAAACTTCTGTCAGTTTCTGCTGCTCAGCTTCTGTCAGTGAAGCGCATGGAGCATCACCGTCCACATTTGCCCGATAGCAGAATTCATTGGCAGCTAGCGGACTGATGCCGGTATAGGATGTATAAATTGCTTTTGCGGCGCTGCATGGTTTCTGTAATGCGTGTGCTATAAAATGTTCCCCGGTTTCTTCCAGCGGGTTTATTTTGTCCTGCTGCGCCGGTATGAAATAGGTGCGTCCCGGAAGTACCTCACGAACAGAACTTACCTGTGCAGAAATGTGTTTGATACTGTCAAGGATCATGTCATTTTCATCACAGAAGATAATGTTGCTGTGTTTTCCCATCAGTTCAATGATCAGTTTTTTGTGCCTTAGATCACCCAGATCATCCAGATGCTCAATTTCAAACACGATAATACGCTCCATACCCGGCTGGGTAATGGATATGATGCGTCCGTTTGCCACATGTTTTCGAAGCAGCATGCAGAAATTTGGTGCTGTCATCGGGCTGGGCTTATTTTTATCTGAAATATAAACCAGTGGCAGTGACGCACTGGCAGACAAAAGCAGACGTTTCTGACCGGAAGTTCCTTTTAAGGTGAGAAGTAATTCATCTTTTTCCGGCTGAGCAATTTTGCTCAAACGTGCATTTGTGAAATTTTCCTTTAATTCTTTTGCCAGACTGGCAACTACGATTCCATCAAGAGCCATAAAACTCCTCCTAACTAACTATCTGAACCATATTTTTCCACACAACAATATTGTTACCTTGCCTTGTAATACTGCAAATTTCGTGAAAAAAATGCAATTCGCTAATGACAAAATGGTAGCATGATTTTCATAAAAAAGCAAATTTAAACTGGAAAAACCATAAATGCTGTGGTATTATATTGGATGTTTGACTACAGGAAACAAGAATATAGAAATTTTTAGTACTTTGTCACTGACGAAATAAGAGATAGAGAGAAAAGAAAGGAGTTTTTTACAATGCAAACAGAAGAGAAGAATCCACTTGCCACACAAAAGGTAAGTTCTCTGATTTTAAAATTTACCATTCCGGCCATTATCAGTATGATGGTAAGTTCTTTATATAATATTGTAGATCAGATTTTTATCGGTCAGGGTGTTGGTATGCTGGGTAATGCGGCAACGAATATTGCATTTCCGGTAAATATCATTTGTACGGCAGTGGCACTTTTGCTTGGAATCGGCAGTGCTTCCAATTTTAATCTGAAATCCGGCGCCGGACACACAGAAGAAGCGAAAAATTATGCCGGTAACGGTCTTACCATGCTTGTGGTATGTGGCGTGATCATCACCGCTGTTACATTATTGTTTTTAACTCCATTGATGCATATTTTCGGAGCAACCGAAGAGGTGCTGTCGTATGCCATTGATTACACGGGCATCACAGCCATCGGTGTACCATTCCTGACACTGACCACCGGTGGATGCCATCTGGTGCGTGCGGACAGAAGCCCTTCTTTTTCCATGGCCTGTATGCTGACAGGTGCGATCATCAACACGATCCTGGATCCGTTATTTATTTTTGCCTTCCACTGGGGGATTAAAGGTGCTGCCTGGGCGACCGTTCTGGGACAGGTTGTTTCCGGTGTTATGATCCTGGTGTATTTCTGGAAATTTTCCAAAATGAAACTGACCCGTCAGCAGCTGATTCCAAAAGGAAAATACCTGGGTGAGATCACAGCTCTTGGACTTGCTTCCGGAATCAATCAGGTGGCCATGGCAATCATTCAGATCACGATGAACAATATCCTGCGGAAATACGGAGCCATTTCTGATTACGGTGCGGATATTCCAATTGCCTGTGCGGGAATTATTTCCAAGGTAAATATGATCTTCATGTCCATCGGAATTGGTATTTCACAGGGCTGTCAGCCAATTTTTGGATTTAACTACGGAGCGGAAAAATTTGAGCGTGTACGGGAAACCTACAAAAAAGCGGCTGTTGCAGCTGTTATTGCCGGTATTGTGTTTTTTGCCTGCTTCCAGTTGTTCCCACGCCAGATCATTTCCCTGTTCGGTGGTGGAAGCGAAGCATATTTCCGGTTTGCGGAACGGTATTTCCGTATTTTTATGTTTATGACATTCATCAATGGTATCCAGCCGATGTCCTCCGGATTTTTTACATCTATCGGAAAGGCGAAACTTGGTATGATCGTGTCTCTGACCCGCCAGATCATGTTTTTATTGCCACTGATCCTGATCCTTCCTGTATTTATGGGAATCGATGGTGTCATGTATGCGGGACCGATTGCAGATCTGGCCGCAGCGGTTATTACCATATGGTATGTGTATCTTCAGTTCAAAGATATGCGCCAGAAAGAAGCTAGACTGAAACAATAAATTAGAACGCAGAAATATTTGACTTCCGTAAAAAAACATTTTATAATAAATTGATTATGCAGGGCAGAAGGCTTCTGCATAAACAGAATTCGAGATAAAGCAGGTGCAGACACATGATAAAAAGTATGACAGGATTTGGCCGCTGCGAACTTTCTAATGATAAGAGAAAGATCACGGTTGAGTTAAAATCCGTAAACCACAGATACCTCGATATAAATATCCGTATGCCGAAGAAGTTGAATTTCTTTGAAGCTGCTATCCGCAGTCTGCTGAAAGAATATATGCAGCGCGGAAAAGTAGATGTGTTTATCAGCTACGAAGATTTTTCCGAGCAGACCATGGCGGTTAAGTACAATGCCGCAATTGCCCGAGAGTATCTTGGCTATCTGCAGCAAATGGCAGATGAATTGAACCTGGAAAATGATATCAGAGTCAGCACATTATCCAGATATCCGGAAGTATTGACCATGGAAGAGCAGACACCGGATGAGGAGGAACTCTGGTCACAGTTAGAGCAGACAATCCGTAATGCCTGTACACAGTTTGCCCAAACCCGTGCTGTGGAAGGTGCGCATCTGAAACAGGATCTGGTAGAAAAACTGCATCACATGAAGTTAAATGTCGATAAGGTGGAGGAACGTGCACCGCAGATCGTGAGGGAGTACCGTACAAAACTGGAAGAAAAAGTACAGGAACTGCTTGGTGATACCCAGATTGATGAGGCGAGACTGTCCACAGAGATTATTCTGTTTGCTGATAAAATCTGTACAGATGAGGAAACCGTTCGCCTGAAAAGCCATATCACATCCATGTTAAATGCACTGGATGGAAATGAGGGCATCGGACGTAAGCTGGATTTCATCGCGCAGGAAATGAACCGTGAAGCCAACACGATCCTGTCCAAATCAAATGATCTGGAGACTTCAGGCATTGCAATTGAGTTAAAAACAGAGATTGAGAAAGTGCGGGAACAGATTCAGAACATTGAATAAAAGGAGTAGATATGGCAGGATTGATCAATATCGGTTTTGGAAATGTGGTAAACACAGATAAAATCGTAACTATCATTAATCCGGACTCTGCACCGGCCAAACGAATCGTTCAGAAAGCCAAAGAATCCGAGCGGATCGTGGATGCCACGCAGGGCAGAAGAACAAAAAGCATTATTCTGACCGACAGTGAACATGTGATATTGTCTGCACTTCAGCCGGATACACTGGCTGGCAGATTTCAAAATACACAAGAGCATAAAGAAATGCTGTAAAGAGGAGATTGAGTCATGGCAGATTCAGGATTTTTAATTGTAATATCAGGATTTTCGGGTTCTGGAAAAGGAACAATCATGAAAGAGCTAATCGCGCGTTATCCGGATGAATACGCGTTATCCATCTCAGCCACCACCCGCGGACCGCGTGAGGGAGAGCAAAATGGAAGAGAATATTTTTTCAAAACAAAAGAAGAATTTCTTACTATGATTGAGAATGGTCAGCTTCTGGAACATGCGCAGTATGTGGAAAACTACTATGGTACACCGAAAGCTTATGTGGAGGAACAGCTGCAAGCCAACAAAAACGTAATTCTTGAGATTGAAATTCAGGGTGCGTTAAAGATCAAAGAGCAGTTCCCGCAGACTTTGCTACTGTTTGTTACACCTCCTTCCGCACAGATCTTAAAAGACCGTCTGACCGGACGTGGTACGGAGACAGAAGAAGTCATTAATTCCAGACTTTCCAGAGCCATTGAGGAAGCGGACGGCTGTGAAGTATATGATTATCTGGTCATCAACGATGAACTGGATGAGGCAGTAGAACATGTACACCAGATTATTCGGAGTGAGCATCAGCGTATGCAGCATAACCTGAATACCATTGAGACAATAAAAAATGATTTAAAACAATTTGTGAAAGGAGATTTATCATGATACATCCATCTTATAATGAATTAATGAAAGTCGTAAATAATAACGCCGAGTATGGTGAGGAGCCGGTTGTAAACAGCCGTTACTCCATCGTCATTGCATCTGCAAAACGTGCCCGTCAGATTATCGGCGGAGCTGAGCCGACTGTTCCAAACGCAGCAGGCAAGAAACCGTTATCTATCGCAGTAGAGGAGTTATACACAGGAAATGTAAAAATCCTCGGTGAAGATGATGATGTAAAAGAAGAGGGTGACCGCTAGGGAAGCCCCCTTGATTCACATGCTGCCTTCCAAAAGGCAGCATTGTTGTTTGTATGATAATTTGTAACTATTCAGAGTCAAGCAGATTTACAGAAAAAAATGCGAGTTATGCTTGTATAAACGAGCACTTTTTCTTGTAAATCTATTTGGCGAGAAGCCACATCGAGATGAAGCGTAGCGAAATCGAGATTGCTCTGAATAGTTACGATATTTTTTAATGGAGGAACCAAATGAAAGTATTATTTATTTCACTTGGCTGTGATAAAAACCTTGTCGATTCTGAATTTATGCTTGGTAAACTGACTCAGCATAAATTTATAGTAACTGATGATGAAACCCAGGCAGATGTCATTGTAGTAAACACCTGCTGTTTCATTCATGATGCAAAAGAAGAAAGTATTCAGTCCATTCTTGACATGGCACAGTACCGTACCAGCGGCTCCTGTAAGGCATTGATCGTCTGCGGATGTCTGGCAGAACGTTATCGGGACGAAATTTTAAAAGAGATTCCGGAAGTGGATGCGGTCCTTGGAACCAACTCCACAGAGAAGATCTGCGAGGCCATTGAAAAAGTTCTGCTTGGTGATAAATATGAGGTATACGAGCCGTTGACAAATATCGAGTCACATGAAGCAAAACGAAGCGTATCCACCGGCGGACATTATGCGCATCTGAAGATTGCAGAGGGATGCAGCAAACATTGTACTTACTGTATTATTCCTTCCATCCGCGGTGATTTTCGCTCTGTTCCGATGGAAGAGATTTTAAGCCAGGCCAGAGATCTGGCAGAGGCAGGTGTCAAAGAGCTGATCCTGGTTGCGCAGGAGACAACCCTTTACGGAATTGATCTGTATGGCAAAAAATCCCTGCATATCCTGCTGAACGAGTTAAACAAAATTCCGGGCATTTACTGGATCCGTCTGATGTACTGTTATCCGGAAGAGATCTACGATGAACTGATCGAAGCAATCCGTGACAACGAAAAAGTCTGTCATTATATTGATATGCCAATCCAGCACATCAATTCTGATATTTTGAAACGTATGGGCAGAAAGACCAATCGGGAAATGCTGGAAGAAAAAATTGCGGCACTCCGTGCATCAATTCCTGATATTGCAATCCGTACTACATTGATCTGCGGTTTCCCGGGTGAGACATCCCAGCAGCACGAAGAACTGATGGAATTCTTAAATGAGACAGAATTTGACCGCCTTGGTGCATTTACTTACTCTCCAGAGGAGAATACACCGGCTGCTACCTTTGATAATCAGGTAGAAGAGTCTGTGAAAGAAGATTGGCAGGCCGATGTCATGGAACTTCAGGAAGAAATCATTCTAGACAAGAATGAGACCATGATCGGACAGGAAATTCTTGTTATGATCGAAGGAAAAGTAGCAGATGAAAATGCATACGTGGGAAGAAGTTACCGTGATGCGCCGGATATTGACGGTCTTGTCTTTGTAAACACAGACGTGGAACTGGTAAGCGGTGATTTTGTGAAAGTCCGCATTACAGGTGCATATGAGTATGACTTGATTGGGGAACTGATCTGATACGAGATAGGAGGAACTTATGAATTTACCTAATAAACTTACGATTTTTCGTGTGATCTTAATTCCATTTTTTGTATTTTTCCTGTTGACGGATGTACTTGGAGCAGCCGGAGACTATCTGGCACTTGTCATCTTTATCGTTGCCAGTCTGACTGATATGCTGGATGGAAAAATTGCCAGAAAATATAATCTGGTTACAAATTTTGGAAAATTTATGGACCCGTTGGCAGACAAACTGCTGGTGTGTTCTGCAATGATCTGTCTGGTAGACCTGAAATTACTGCCGTCATGGATCGTAATCATCATCATTGCCCGTGAATTTATCATCAGCGGATTCCGTCTCATTGCTGCAGAGCATCAGATCGTTATCGCTGCAAGCATGTGGGGCAAATTTAAGACGACATTTCAGATGTCCATGATCATTTTGCTGATCCTGAACATGAACTTTGACGTATATGTAGCTGGTGTTGGCATCATTCATGTACTGGCACTGATCGCAACGTATGTGGCACTGGTTCTGACTGTTGTGTCTCTGATTGATTATCTCTGCAAAAACAAAGCAGTTTTAAAAGAGCAGGATTAATCAGGTGTCATGAAAGTACATAGTTTAATTTATATTATTTAGGAGGTCCGCTATGAGAATTATAGCCGGAACAGCCCGCAGTATGCCATTAAAAACCATTGAAGGCAAAGATACGCGGCCTACAACCGATCGAATCAAAGAAACATTATTTAATATCATACAGATGGAAGTGCCAGGTTCTGTTTTTTTGGATCTGTTTGCCGGGAGTGGTGCCATCGGTCTGGAAGCAGTCAGCCGTGGGGCCAAAAAAGCTGTATTTGTAGAAAATAGCAAGAAGGCAGCTGCCTGCATTCAGGAAAACATCCGATTTACAAAATTTACCTCCAGCTGTGATCTGAAATGTATGGACGCATTATCTGCACTCCGCATGCTAGAACGCAGATATGTGTTTGATATCATCTTTATGGATCCGCCATATGAACAGGGACTGGAATACGATGCCCTGGCACATTTAAAAGATTCCTCTATTCTGAACGAAGATACACTGATCATCGTGGAAGAATCTCTTGAGACAGATCCGTACGAAATGGAAAAATATGGTTTTGAAATTACACGTGTAAAAAAATATAAAACAAACCAGCACGTGTTCCTGAGAAGAATACAGTAAAGGGGCCTGTGATAAATAAATCACAGATATGAAAATGAAAAAAGCAATCTACCCTGGCAGTTTTGATCCAATGACGCTGGGACATCTTGATATTATTGAGCGTTCATCCAGAATTGTAGATGAACTGAATGTGGCAGTTTTAAAGAATAATGCGAAAAATCCGTTGTTTTCTGTGGATGAACGTGTTAGTATGATAAAAGAATTTACATCACATCTTCCAAATATTACAGTGACTGCATATGATGGACTTTTAGCGGATTATGCAGATCAGATCGGAGCCAATATCATTGTGCGTGGTCTGCGCGCGGTAACTGATTTTGAGTATGAATTACAGATTGCACAGACGAATCATGCTGTCAATCCAAGAATTGATACGATTTTCCTTACCACCAGTCTTCAGTACGCGTATTTAAGCTCTACGATCACAAAGGAAGTCGCTTCCTATGGCGGTGATATATCAAAATTTGTTCCGAAGGGACTGATTGAAAGAGTGTACAGCAAATACAACATAAAACGATAAAGGAGAGATTTAAATGACAAGCCGTATTGAACAGATTATTTCTGAAATTGAGGAATATATTGACGGTTGCAAATTTCAGCCACTGTCAAATTCTAAAATTATTGTAAATAAAGAGGAACTGGAAGAGTTACTGACAGAACTGCGTATGAAAACTCCGGAGGAGATCAAACGTTATCAGAAGATCATTAGCAACAAAGATGCCATTTTAGCAGATGCACAGGCAAAGGCAGAAGAGATTCTGGCTCAGGCGCAGATTCAGACAAATGAACTTGTCAGCGAGCACCAGATCATGCAGCAGGCTTATGCACAGGCGAACGAGGTTGTTTCCATTGCCACAAATCAGGCACAGGAGATTCTGGACAAGGCAACCGAGGATGCGGACAATATCCGTACAGCAGCCATCGAGTATACTGATAATCTGCTTGGTAATCTGGAGAATATCGTGGTACATGCCATTGATACAAACAAAGCAAAATACGATGGACTGATGTCCTCTCTTCAGAACTGCTATGATATCGTAAAAGCAAACCGTAACGAACTTACTCCGACTGAGGAGACAGAAGAAGAAACTACAGAAGAAACTGCAGCTGAGCCGGAGCAGTTTGACGTTATCGGTGGAACTGACAACAAACCAGAGCAGCTGTAAGCAAAACCGTTGCAAAAGTATTATACATTCGGAATTTTACATAGGTTCTCATTCCGCTCTTTAATTCAGACAGCATAGAGGCCGTCTGGAAGATGCCGCTGAGACCACCGAAAGACACAAATGCAGTAGCAAACAGATATTGTCCTGTTGGAGGCAGATTTGTACATGTAATGGCATGAATTCCATTTGTGATTTCCAGAAATCCGGTAAAACAACAAGAAACAGCTGGATGTAGGAATGGTATATGTTGCATTATATCTGCCGCAATTGAAAAAAACATAATATAACCGGCGAGTTTTATCATTGTTGTAAAACCGTTCATAATGCCGTCATCAATGATTGTTAATTTTATTTCAAATCTGGATGCCGGCATTTTTTCTGAGCATTTTTCCGGAACGTTGCTATGAACAGTAAATATAAGGATTCTTCCGAGCAGAAGCGGCGGCAGGTAGCAAAGCAGAAGAAAAAGCCAGCCGGGCATCTGATGTTCCGGTAACGAAGCGAACACATAGTTATACAAAAAAGCCGGTCCGAAATTGTTGCTGATACAGCTGACAATTATAGCCTCTTCCTTTGAAATTTTACCAACATGATATAAATCTGCGCACAGTTTGCTTCCCAGAGGAAAGCCGAACAAAAAGCCTGCGATCAGTGGAAAAAACAAAGGGGCACGTAGTGGATAAATACGTCCCAATATTGGGCAGATTTTATCAAATACCGTATCGTATATCTCGGTATGGATCACGATGCCGGACAGGATACTGAAGGGCAGAAGGGACGGCAATACCGAATGATACCAGAGATACAGTCCATTTGCTGCCGCAGCGGCAAAAAGTTTTGGAAACAGAATACCATAACAGATATATAAAGCCAGCAGGAAGGCTAACATTTTCTTTTTCATACTATATCTTATTTTTCATATCTTAAAGTAATTCATCCTCGGAGAAAAAAGAATGAAAAAGATTAAAATGTGGCAACTTGTGATAATTCTGATTCTGTCTTTCAGCTTACTTGACTGTCTGATGATAAAAAACATCTCAAATGGGAAATCTCTGTTTTTTAAACAACACACAACGTTCGTGTTAAATCCGGATGTTTTATCGGATCTGGTCTATTTTCCGCTTGCTGCAGATCTGTCAGAACCGAATATTTGTGCCTATGAGGATTCCTGGCAGAATGCGCGGACCTTTGGCGGGGATCGGAAACACGAAGGTACCGACCTGATGACCGCCACAAATGAACGGGGTATATATCCGGTGGTCAGTATGACCGAGGGCACGATTGAGCAGCTAGGCTGGCTCAAACTTGGTGGCTGGCGCATTGGCATCCGAAGTTCTTCCGGTGTTTATTATTACTATGCGCATCTGGAGTCTTATGCACCGGACCTTATAGAGGGTATGGCAGTCAAAGCCGGACAGTTTCTTGGATTCGCCGGGGATTCCGGATATGGAACGAAAGGAACTACCGGACAGTTTGACGTACATCTGCATGTTGGCATTTATGTGCCCGGAGATCATGGGGATGAGCCTGTAAACCCTTATCTTTACCTCAAAGAGATAGAACACAGCAAAATTCGTGCACAATATCTCAGTTAACGACATTTTAAAAAATTAGATCAATTAACTGCGAAAAATCATCTCCATATTTGCGGAAAAAGAATCACCGGTAACTGATGCTTGCAGATTTGTTTTCAGACCACTATAATAGGAATGATTGCAACATGTGTGAAAGATGTCACATATATTTTTGAAACCAGCTCAGAAAGTAGAAAAATATGATAAGAATTGATAAATTCCTCTCTCAGATGCAGGTAGCTACCCGCTCCGAGAGTAAAAAACTGATAAAAAATAAACGCATCACAAAAAATGGTGTAACGGTTACCGATGGCGGTGAAAAATGTGATCCGGACATCGATGCTATCTGTCTGGATGGTGTTCCAATCGCATATCAGGAATACCATTATGTGATGCTGCACAAACCGACAGGATGTGTCACGGCAACAGAAGACCGGTACGACAAAACGGTCATGGATTTTCTCCCGGAAAAACTGCGCCGTGGCCTCTCACCGGTAGGGCGACTGGATAAAGACACGGAAGGGCTGCTTCTGATCACCGATGATGGAGCCCTCAATCATCAGCTTCTGGCTCCGGGAAAGCATGTACCGAAAACGTATTATGCCCGGATCGACGGAATTGTTACCAGTGCAGATGTTGTGAAGTTTCAGTCTGGTCTGGATATCGGCGAGAAAAAGCGGACAGCACCGGCAATACTTGAGATTTTGCATGCAGGTGAGACCGATTCCATTTCAGAAATAAAAGTGACCATCACCGAAGGAAAATATCATCAGGTAAAACGGATGTTTCAGTCGGTGGGTAAAAAAGTCGTTTATCTGAAACGTCTTTCCATGGGCAGCCTGACGCTGGATGAAACACTTGCTCCCGGAAACTGGCGGGCGTTAACGAAAGAAGAAATTACAAACTTAAAGGATGAAAAAGCATGATAACAGAACAGATACAGGCTGTCATTTTTGATCTGGATGGCACAATGACAGATTCCATGTGGATCTGGGAGGAAATCGATCAGGATTTTTTCCGACAGCAAGGCATCCCCATGCCAGAAAATCTGCATGAAGAGATCGAGGGAATGAGTTTTACCGAAACAGCACAGTATTTTATTGATACCTATCATCTATCGAAAACTGTGAATGAAGTAAAAGAACTGTGGAATCAGCTTGCCATGGATAAATATGTACACGAAACAACATTAAAACCCGGTCTGCCTGCATTTTTGCAGTATTTGCAAAAAAAACAGATAAAGATCGGTATTGCGACCAGCAATTCCAGACTGCTTTTGGACGCGTTTTTGGAAGCAAGAGAACTGACAAACATCATCGACGCCATCACCACAAGCTGTGATGTCAACAAAGGAAAACCGGAACCGGATGTGTATCTGAAAACTGCAGAAAAACTGGAGACAGATCCATCACACTGTCTGGTATTTGAAGATATTCCAATGGGAATTCTGGCAGGAAAAAGGGCCGGTATGACCGTCTGCGCCGTGGAAGACGACTATTCGGCACCATTGCGGGTAGAAAAACGAAAACTGGCAGATTATTATATCACTGATTACAGGCAGATCCTGTATCATACCTATGAGGATTTAAATAGATGAAACAATTTTTACCAATCAGCCGTGCCGATATGAAGGCACAGGGAATCGAACAGCTTGATTTTGTATATGTCATCGGAGATGCGTATGTGGATCATCCGTCCTTTGGACATGCCATTATCAGCCGTATTTTACAAGCCAACGGTTTTACCGTGGGAATCATCTCACAGCCGGACTGGAAAGATCCGGAAAGTATCAGTATTCTTGGGGAACCGAAACTTGGTTTTATCGTAACCGGCGGGAATATGGATTCTATGGTAAACCATTATTCTGTATCCAAAAAACGCCGGCAAAAAGATGCATTTACGCCCGGGGGCGTCATGGGAAAACGTCCGGATTATGCCACTGTGGTATATTGCAATCTGATCCGCAGAACATATAAGCATACACCGCTGATCATCGGCGGTCTGGAGGCAAGTCTGCGTCGTCTTGGACATTACGATTACTGGTCCAATAAAGTAAAACGTTCCATTTTGATGGATTCAGGCGCAGATCTACTGATGTATGGAATGGGAGAGCGCAGCATTGTAGGTGTGGCAGAAGGACTGCGCAGCGGCATTGACATCAAAGATCTGACCTATATTGACGGAACAGTATATAAAACCAAAGATCCTGACAGTGTGTATGACGGTATTATGCTGCCGTCTTTTGAAGAGATCTGCACCAGCAAAGAAACGTATGCCCGCAGTTTTTATACACAATACTGTAATACAGATCCATTTACTGCAAAACGGCTGATCGAGCCATATCCAAACAAATGTTATGTCGTGCAGAATCCACCTTCCAAACCGCTGAGCACCAGCGAAATGGATGCTGTGTATGCACTGCCATATATGAGAACTTATCATCCGTCTTACGAGGAAGCGGGTGGAGTACCGGCCATCGAGGAAGTAAAATTCAGCCTGGTCAGTAACCGTGGCTGTTACGGTGGCTGCAGTTTCTGTGCTCTGACTTTCCATCAGGGGCGGATCATTCAGACCAGAAGCCACGAATCCATCATTAATGAGGCAAAACAGATGGTCTGGGAACCGGACTTTAAAGGATATATTCATGATGTTGGCGGTCCGACTGCAAACTTCCGCGGTCCGTCCTGTGATAAACAGCTGACCCGTGGTGTCTGTAAAAACCGACAGTGTCTATTCCCGACACCATGTCCGAACCTGAAGGTAGACCATTCGGATTATCTGGATCTGCTGAGGGAACTGCGGGTTCTTCCTAATGTGAAAAAAGTCTTTATCCGATCCGGCATCCGTTTTGATTACCTGATCTGCGACAAAGACAAGACCTTTTTCCAGGAATTATGTGAGCATCATGTCAGTGGACAGTTAAAAGTAGCACCGGAACATATTTCTGACTCAGTACTTTCCCTGATGGGAAAACCGCCGGTGGCTGTATACAATAAATTTAAAGATGAATATAAAAAGATCAATGAGCGCATCGGAAAGAAGCAGTATCTGGTTCCGTATCTGATGTCTTCCCATCCGGGTTCAACGTTAAAAGAAGCAGTGGAACTGGCAGAATATCTGCGAGATCTGGGTTATATGCCGGAACAGGTGCAGGATTTCTATCCGACACCATCCACGATTTCTACCTGCATGTATTACACCGGACTGGATCCACGAACCATGAAAAAGGTGTATGTCACCAACAATCCGCATGAGAAAGCCATGCAGCGAGCCCTGATCCAGTATCGCAATCCGAAAAACTATGATCTGGTTTATGAAGCACTGCATCTGGCGCACCGAACGGATCTGATCGGTTTTGGACCGAAATGTCTGATCCGGCCGAAACACAACGGACATTTGGACGGTGACAACAGATACCGTGGACAAACAACCGGAAATTCCGGCAGTAACAGGACAAAAGATTCTTACAAAGGACGGAATAACAACAATAGTCAAAAAACTAATAATACAAAAGGAAATAACCGTTCCCAGACAGGAAACAGACAAGAAAATGGAACTGCTGCAGTACGTCCGAAAAAGCGTAAAGCCATCCGTAACGTACATAAGAAAAAACAGAAATAGGCGTATCTGTTTGTTTTTCAGATAAATAAGATAGATACAATTTTTTTACTATATAGATTTGGGGGCAAAACACCCAAATCTTGATTACACGGATTGTTCCGTGCTTTGCACTCTCACAATCCTTCCCATATATTATTTTACAGAAAGAGAAAAACGTCGTATATGAAAGAATTTTCTATTTCATCCAAAGAAGCCGGGCAGCGTATGGACAAATATCTGTTCAAAATCCTAAATCAGGCGTCCAAGGGCTTTGTTTATAAAATGCTGCGGAAAAAAAATATTATGCTGAATGATAAAAAAGCAACGGGGCAGGAAGTGTTAAAAGCCACAGATCAGATAAAAATTTATCTGTCCGATGAGACCTTTGATAAATTCGCTTCCGCACTGGTGGAGACACCGGAGCAAAAACAGCCGGTGAAGGCAAAGGAAGGAAACGTTAAGTCAGCTACAAATACAACTGCAGTGCATCATCCGAAAATTCAGATTGTCTATGAAGATGATGATATTCTGATCCTGAATAAACCGGTGGGACTTTTATCCCAGAAAGCAGAGAAAGAAGATTATTCCGCCAACGAAATGGTCATCGACTATCTGCTGGAGAGCGGACAGCTGACCCGTGCGGAGCTGCGCACCTTTCATCCGTCCATCTGCAATCGGCTGGATCGAAATACTTCAGGTCTTCTGATTGCCGGAAAGACTATGCACGGACTACAGGAGATGGCAGAAGCCCTGAAATCCCGCAGTATGCAAAAATATTACCGTTGCCTTGTGTCAGGCCATATCGAGCAGGATGCACATCTGAAAGGGTATTTGGCCAAAGACCATCAGAGCAATAAAGTGACGATCCGCAAGGAAGCTTTTGCAGATGCTTCTTATATTGAAACTGCGTATCATCCGATCAAAGTATATGAAAATATGACCTTGCTGGAAGTGCATCTGATCACCGGACGCTCCCACCAGATCCGTGCGCATCTGGCCAGTATCGGGCATCCAATCCTCGGGGATGCGAAATACGGTGACAGAAAAGTAAACCAGACGTTAAAAGACACTTGCAGGGTACGTTCCCAGCTGCTGCACGCATACCGCATGGAATTTCCGGACGGAAAAATCGTTACTGCGCCGGAACCGGCTGCATTTGAACGGGTGCAGATAAAACTTGCAAAAGAGAAGAGGTAGATACAATGCATTTATATATCATGAGACACGGTGAGACATTCTGGAATAAAAAAGGACTGATTCAGGGCTCCTCCGATATCGCTCTGACTCCCTACGGGGAAGAATTAGCCGCAGATACCAGGGATGGTTTTGAAAGAGATGGAATCCAGTTTCAGAGAATTTATACCAGTCCTTATCAACGTGCGGTAAAAACAGCAAAGATCATTGCAGAAAAACAGCCGGCTTCTGTTCATATTGAGCAGCGGGTGCGTGAAATGTGTTTTGGCAAGTATGAAGGAGATAAGATCAGTGAGATCAGAACAAAGGGGGACCAGAACCTGATCTACTGTTTTTCCAAACCGTCTCTGTATGTGGCCGATGAGACCGGAGATAATTTTTCAGATCTGTATGGACGGATTGAGACATTTCTGAAAGATGAAATTCTGCCGATGGAACATGATCCGGCAGTGGAAAATGTACTGGTTGTTTGCCATGGTGCTGTCATCCGTGCGTTTCTGACGTATATTAAACATATACCAATGGATGAGTTCTGGACGATCCATCAGCCAAACTGCAGTGTCAACCGCATTCTGGTAAAAGATGGACAGTTTATCGTAGAAAAAGAAAATATCCTTTATTACAATGATCCGGAACTCACCCATCGGGGGATTTTGTAATGCCGACCTGGAATTCACGTGGACTGCGCGGATCCACACTGGAGGAATTTATCAACCGTACCAATGAGCGGTATCGGGAAAATCATCTGGCACTGATCCAGAAAGTACCGACCCCGATCACGCCTATTAAAATGGATAAGGAGAACCGGCATATTACTCTGGCTTATTTTGAGCAAAAAAGTACCGTGGATTATATCGGTGTGGTGCAGGGAATCCCGGTATGCTTTGATGCCAAGGAATGTCAGGTCGATACCTTTCCGTTACAGAATATTCACCCCCATCAGGTGGACTTTATGCGGGATTTTGAACAGCAAGGCGGCATCGCTTTTTTTCTGATCTTTTATACGCATCTGGAAAAATTTTACTATCTGCCTTTCCGTCAGTTCAGTGAATTCTGGGCGCGGATGCAGCAGGGGGGAAGAAAAAGTTTTCGCATGGATGAACTGGATGAAAACTTCTTTTTTAGCGGTCATTCCGGACTTCTGGTTCCTTATCTGGATGCGCTGCAGATGGATTTGAATTTAAGGGATTGACATTTTATAGTTAATTTCATATAATATTTAAAGATTTTTACATATTAGCATGGTAGCACGCTAAAGTGCATGGGAAATATGTATAAAAAATGCAACAGAACAAAGAGGGGATCAAAGACGTGAAGAATCAATTATTACATACGCCCGAAGGTGTCAGAGATATTTACAACGAAGAATGTGAACGTAAGATTATTTTGGAAAGCCGTCTGCTTTCTGTAATGAAATCCTATGGTTATCACCCAATCCAGACACCAACTTTTGAGTTTTTTGATATATTCGGAAAAGAAATCGGTACAACTCCATCCAGAGATCTGTACAAGTTTTTTGACCGTGAGGGCAACACGCTTGTTCTCCGGCCGGATATCACACCGTCCATCGCACGGTGCGCATCCAAATATTATATGGAGCAGGCCATTCCAATTCGTCTGTGCTACACCGGAAACACATTCCGGAATAATTCCAGCTATCAGGGGCGTTTAAAAGAGAATACCCAGTCCGGAGCTGAGCTCATCGGAGACGGAAGCGTGGAGGCAGACGCAGAAATGCTTGCGTTATCTGCGCAACTATTGCAGGCAGCAGGTTTAAAAGAGTTTCAGCTGAGTGTGGGACATGCAGATTTCCTGCGTGGTCTGTTTGAGGCTGCAAATCTGGAAGAAGACGTGATGGAAGAAATACGTAACCTGCTGTTAAACCGTAATCTGTACGGTGTACAGGAGGTAGTCGAGCAGCATGTAACAGATGAAAATCTGAAACAGCTTTTCGCTCTGCTCAGCGATGTGATGCTGGATAAAGATAAAATCACTGCTGCGAAAGCATGGGCACAGGATTTTCCTCGGGTACTGAAAGCACTGACCCGTTTAGAACAGCTGGATGAACTGTTAGAATTATACAATATCCATAAATATGTATCCTATGAACTTGCCATGATTTCCGGATTTAATTATTACACCGGCATTATTTTTGCCGGATATACGTTTGGAAGCGGCGAGGCCATCGTAAACGGTGGTCGTTACGATAATTTGCTGAAATCCTTTGGAAAATCTGCACCGTCCATCGGTTTTGCAGTAGTCATCAATCAGCTGATGGCGGCACTGCAGCGACAGAACGTACGCATTCCGTTTGAAAATACAACAAAATGGTTTATTTACAGCGAACAATACCGTCAGGATGCCATCAAAGATGCTCAGGTACTCAGAAGCCGTGGAGAACAGGTGGAACTGATGCCGCTGACAGAGCAGAACACAAAAGATGTCTATGAAAAATATGCCGAAGAAAATCATATTCAGGACATTATTTTCTATATGTAGGAGGACCGGAACATGAGATATTTAACATTTGCTTTAGGAAAAGGCCGTCTTGCCAACAAGACACTTGAAATGTTTGAAAAAATCGGTATCACCTGCGAAGAAATGAAAGATAAAGATACAAGAAAACTGATATTTGTAAACGAAGACCTGAAACTGCGATTCTTTCTCTCCAAGGGACCGGATGTACCGACTTATGTAGAGTACGGTGCTGCAGATATCGGAATTGTCGGCAGAGATACGATCCTGCAGGAAGCTCGTAATATTTATGAGGTTCTTGATCTTGGATTTGGGAAATGCAGAATGTGTGTCTGTGGTCCGGAATCTGCCAGAGATTTGCTGCAGCATCATGAACAGATCCGTGTGGCAACCAAATATCCGAAAATTGCGAAAGATTATTTTTACAATAAAAAACATCAGACTGTGGAAATCATCAAACTCAATGGTTCCATCGAGCTTGCTCCGATCGTTGGTCTGGCTGATGTGATCGTGGATATCGTAGAGACCGGATCCACCTTACGTGAAAATGGTCTGACTGTTCTGGAAGAAGTTTGTCCGTTATCGGCCCGTATGGTAGTTAACCCGGTAAGTATGAAGATGGAGCAGGAACGGATCGGTAAACTGATTTCTGATCTACGCGAAGTAATGAATAAAGGAGAAAACTAAGATGCGTACGTTAAAACTCACAAAAGAAACCATTCAGAATATATTGACAGATCTGTTAAAAAGAAGTCCGAACAACTATACACAGTATGAGAGCAGTGTCAATGAGATTATTGCCAATGTCCGTGCAAACGGTGATGCAGCTGTTTTTGATTATACACAAAAATTTGATGGAGCAACTGTAACTGCAGAAAATATTGAAGTGACAGAAGCTGAGATTGCAGAGGCTTATGAACAGGTAGACCTGAAATTGTTAGAAGTTATTCGTAAAGCGAAAGAAAATATCCGCGTATATCACGAAAAGCAGAAACAGTACAGCTGGTTTGATAGTTCCATTCCTGGAACTATGCTTGGTCAGAAAGTTACACCGATTGCAAAGGCAGGTGTATACGTTCCGGGTGGAAAAGCTGTTTATCCTTCTTCCGTGCTCATGAACATCATGCCGGCAAAAGTTGCCGGAGTAGAGGAAATCATTATGACAACTCCATGTAACAAAGAAGGAAAAGTTAACCCATCCACACTGGTTGCCGCAAAAGAAGCCGGCGCTGACCGTGTGTTTAAAGTTGGCGGTGCACAGGCCATCGCGGCACTTGCTTTCGGAACCGAGAGTATTCCGAAAGTAGACAAGATCGTAGGGCCTGGTAACATTTACGTTGCACTGGCAAAAAAAGCAGTGTTCGGACATGTCAGCATAGATTCCATTGCAGGTCCGAGTGAAATTCTTGTGCTGGCAGACGAAACTGCAAATCCACGTTTTGTGGCTGCAGATCTGTTATCACAAGCTGAGCATGATGAACTGGCTTCCGCAATCCTGATTACAACAAGTGAAAAACTGGCTGAGGAAGTATCCAAAGAAGTAGAAGGCTTCTGCGAAGTGCTTTCCAGAAAAAACATTATTGAAAAATCATTAGAGAACTATGGCTATATCCTGATCGCACCGGATATGGATACTGCGATTGATACCGCAAATGAGATTGCATCCGAACATATGGAAATTGTAACCGCAAATCCCTTTGAAGTAATGACAAAGATCAAAAACGCAGGTGCAATCTTCCTTGGCGAATATAGCAGTGAGCCGCTGGGCGATTATTTTGCAGGACCAAACCATGTCCTCCCAACAAACGGAACCGCAAAATTCTTCTCACCACTAAGCGTAGACGATTTCATTAAGAAATCAAGCATCATCTCTTATTCCAGAGATGCCCTGCATGCGGTATACAAAGATATTGCACAGTTTGCAGACTGTGAGCAGCTGACCGCGCATGCAAATTCCATCCGCGTCAGATTTGAAGACGAAAACAAATAATCCGGAGGATATAGAAATGGCAGAAAAGCGATATGCACAGGTACACAGAAAAACAAATGAGACGGATATCAATCTGGCACTTACTTTAGATGGTAGCGGTAAACAGAACATTTCCACCGGCATCGGATTTTTTGATCATATGCTGTCCGGATTTACAAGACATGGATTTTTTGATCTGAGTCTTGATGTGAAAGGGGATCTGGAAGTAGACTGCCATCATACCATTGAAGATACCGGAATTGTGCTTGGCAATGCCATCCGGGAAGCTCTGGGCGATAAAAAAGGTATCAGGCGTTTTGGAAGCATGATACTTCCAATGGATGAAACTTTGGTTTTATGTGCCATTGATTTGTCCGGACGTCCTTATTTTTCATTTGATGCTGAATTTACCACAGACCGGGTAGGGGATATGGATACGGAAATGGTGCGTGAATTTTTCTATGCCATTTCCTATGCAGCTGGCATGAATCTGCACATGAAAGTGATTTCCGGAACAAATAATCACCATATCATTGAGGCATTGTTTAAAGCATTTGGTAAAGCCCTGGATGAAGCGTCATCCTATGATCCGCGTGTAACGGATATTTTATCCACGAAAGGCAGCTTATAAATTATGAATAAAAAAAACTTAATCGCAACGATTTATTTAAAAAACGGAAAACTGGTTAACGGTTTCAAAGATTATACAGAGCAGGATGATCTGATGGAACGCATCCGTCTCTACAATGATAATGGAATCGACAAGATTTATCTGTTTGATCTGTCCGATAATGATGCGGAACACGAACTAAATCTCCATACCATGAAAGAAATCAACCGTGTATCTGAGATCCCGGTATATGCAGGTGGTAATATCAACCGTCTGGAAGATATCAAAAAGATTTTATATGCAGGTTGTAAAAAAGCAATTTTAAACCCGGTGAAAGATGTAACGGCACAGGTGTCAAGAGAAGGTGCTATGCGTTTTGGCAAAGAATCTCTGGCACTTTCCATCCACAATGTAGATCTGTTTTTTAAGCAGAAAGAAGATGTGGAAAATAACACAAGTGAACTGATTGTTCTGGATCCGGCTCTGATGGGAACACTGGGCAATGTTACTGACATGCCTTATTCCGTTTTGCTGACAGAGACAGACAACGAAAGTGTCTGCGAGGCTTTAAAGTCTGATGAAACGATTACCGGTATTTCTTCAAAAACAATCAGTGCACCGAATACCGATGTGATGGCGCTGAAAGCTTATCTGAAAGAGCAGGGCATTGAGACCGGTCATCTGGAGACTTCCTGTGAATGGGCTGAGTTCAAACTGAACTCTGATGGCATGATCCCGGTCATTGTACAGGATTATAAGACAAATGATGTACTGATGCTTGCTTATATGAATGAAGAAGCTTTTTATACCACACTGTCTCTTGGGAAAATGACCTACTACAGCCGAAGCAGAAACGAACTCTGGACCAAGGGCATGACTTCCGGTCATTACCAATATGTAAAATCTCTGTCCATAGACTGTGACAAAGATACGATTCTGGCAAAAGTATCCCAGATTGGTGCAGCTTGCCACACCGGCAACCGCAGCTGTTTTTATACAAATCTGGTACACGAAGAGTACAAAGAGAAAAATCCGCTGGAAGTATTTGAAAATGAGTACAATGTCATTCTGGATCGTAAACTACATCCGAAGGAGGGGTCTTATACCAATTACCTCTTTGACAAAGGAATTGATAAGATTCTGAAAAAAGTCGGAGAAGAGGCAACAGAAATTGTCATTGCAGCCAAAAATCCAGATCCGGAAGAAATTAAATACGAGATTGCTGATTTCCTGTATCATATGATGGTTATGATGGTTGACAAGGGCATCACATGGGATGAGGTACTTGAGGAGTTATCCCAGCGATAGAAGTGTAGATGTGCAGTGATTCTGAGATGAATATGTCAGCTTACGCTGACCAGAATCACGCACCAAGTCTCACGTGCGTTCGACTTGAATCGGGTTAGTTCTGAAATTCCGGAATATAGCATAAGTAAATAAAAAGCAGGATACGATAGAAGAAAGTTTATGATTACATGATGTGATGATAAACTTTCTTTTTGCTTTAAAAAGGAGTGAACCACTTATGTATTCCGAACAATATGAAGACCGAAAACGTTACGCTGATGCCGCAAAAAGCAGTTTTTCTGCTATTGGACAGAAAGGAATCTACGCAGATTCAGAACAAGCTGATCGAAAGATCCCAGAAAAACAGCACCGTAATTTTCCTGCCATTCGCTTTATACTGGCTCTGGGACTGTTTCTTTCTTTTCTTGCGATGAAACAGGCTGATTTTTCCTGGAAAGGATGGAATGCGGCAAAGATTACCCGTCAGATTCAAAAGACCGTTGACCTATCGAAAATTCTGGAACAGATCAATTTTCTTCCATAGCCAATGGGTGTACTGTAGAAACTGAAAAATTTATACTTTCTTTATTGATTTCAATTTTAGATAAAACTATAATAAAATAAGACATTCGGATTTATAAAATGTGCGTTATTTTTGTAGCTATTTTATAAATTTGAAATTATATGCTACATCAAGGAGAAAAATATGTCGTATATTGAATTTCAGCATATTACGAAAGAATATAACACGGGAGGAAGTTCTATTTTTGCATTGAAAGATGCTTCTTTTTCAGTAGAAAAAGGAGAACTTGCCGTTATCCTTGGTGCTTCCGGTGCCGGAAAGACAACTGCATTAAATATTTTGGGAGGTATGGATACAGCCACTTCCGGTCAGGTATTGGTGGATGGCTCTGATATTACTACATACGGGAAAAAGCAGCTGACCCAGTATCGGCGCACAGATATTGGATTTGTCTTTCAGTTTTACAACCTGGTTCCGAATCTGACTGCATTGGAAAATGTGGAATTAGCTTCACAAATCTGTGAAGATTCCCTGAATGCAGCGCAGACACTCAAAAAAGTCGGACTTGGAATGCGTATGAAAAATTTCCCGTCCCAGCTTTCTGGTGGAGAGCAGCAGCGTGTTTCCATCGCCAGAGCTCTGGCTAAGAATCCGAAGTTGCTTCTTTGTGATGAACCTACCGGTGCATTGGATTACAATACCGGTAAGCAGATCCTGCAGCTGCTGCAGGATACCTGCCGAAAGGAAGGAATTACTGTATTGATCATCACCCATAACTCCGCACTGGCACCAATGGCCGACCGGCTGATCCAATTTAAAAATGGTACTGTGATTAGTGAGACCAAAAATGCGCAACCGATTCCGATTGCAGAAATAGAGTGGTAACGCAAACAAATGAAAGCATATTGGAAAGATATTGTTAGAACAATTAAAAAAGAGAAAAAGCGTTTTTTTTCCATACTTTTGATTACATTTCTAGGAGTGACAATGTTTGCTGGACTCTCCGCCGGCTGCCGGGATTTGCGGGCGTCTGCGGACCGCTACTATGATGATCAGGATCTGTATGATATCAAAGTACAGTCCACACTTGGACTTACGAATGAGGACGTTGCGGCCCTAAGTAAAGTGGATGGGATTTCAGAAGTACATGGAGCATACAGTGAAACAGCACTTGTTCAAGCAGGTGGTCTGCAACAGAAAGCGGAAGTGACGCTGCTTGACATAAATGGCCTGAGTCAGCCACGCCTGCTGAAAGGAGCGCTTCCGAAAAAGGCATCTGAGATTGCTGTCTCACAAAATTATTGCACTGATGCAGATAAAAAAATTGGAGATAAAGTTACGCTGACAGCACAGAACGCAGATACCGGGGAGAATACTTCTGCCTTAAAACAGCATGAATATACGATTACTGCAGTCATGCAGGATGCAACAGATCTGGTTGCCGATGATGGAGCGGTATCCTTCCGTTCTTCACAATCTGCAAAATATTTCTTTTATGTCACTGCGGATGCTCTGAATAATGAGGTATATTCCAGTATTGAATTACGGGTAGAAGGTGCAAAGGAATTATCTTGTTTTTCTGAAGAATATCAGAATAAAGTTGCATCAGTAAAAAAACGGATTGAAAAAGAGATAAAAACAGACCGGGAAAAGGCTCGTTATGACAAAATCGTAGGCGAGGCCACTGCTACACTGCAGGATGCAAGAGATGAAGCCGATACAAAATTTGCAGAGGCAGATGATAAAATTGCGGAAGCAAGAGCTGAACTGGAAGACGGTAAGCTTCAGTTAACATCCGGATGGAAACAGTTACAGGATGGCATTCAGCAGTTAAAACAGCAAAAACAGAAAGCTTCCGAACAATTTTTACAGGGATATATGAAAATCTCTGATGGCTATAAACAACTTACATCCGGAGAAGCACAGTTAAATGACGGAAAGGCCGAATTAAATACACATCAGGAGCAGTTAGAACAGGGGGAGACTGCACTCAAACAACAAAAAATGGCTGCCATGCAGGAACTTTCTGATGCAAAGGCTCAGCTTACTGCCGGAAAAGATCAGGCCACATCTGGAAAAAATCAGATTCTGACACAGATATCTGCAGTGAAGGGACAGCTTGGAACTGTATGGCCGGAATCATCCTGGAATGATTATCAGACATCTGTGGAATCCGGTCAGACAGATGCCGCCATGCGTCAAAGCTTTCAGACAGAGCTGCAACAAACCATTGACGATATGACCGCTATACTGGATGCACAGATTGCACAGTTGGATCCGACAACTGAAGATTATGACATACAAAAAAATTCTCTGGAAAACCAGCGAACACAATTACAGCAGATTCCGAATGGAATGTCAGTGCTTGAGACACAATATGAAACTGTGCAAGGGACACTGCTTCAGTTAGAAGCGCAGGAAGCAGTGCTTCAGGAAAAACAGCAGGAGGCAGCGCAGCAATTTTCTGATTCAGAAACTCAACTTGCAGCACAAAAGCAGCAGCTTCAGTCTGCAGTCCAGCAATTAAGCGCACAGGAACAAAAACTCATAAGCGCCAGACAAGAACTGGATGCAGGTCTTGCTGAACTAAGAGCACAGGAACAAAATGCCAATGCACAGTTTGCTAAGGCGGACAGGGAGATTCAGGCGAATACGGAAAAGCTGAATCAGTCGCAGAAAGAATTAGAAGATGGGACCGCTGAACTGGAAGAACAGATGCTGACATTAGAGGAAGAGCGTACAAAGGCATATGATGAGATTGCGAATGCCCAGGCAGATATTGATGCTATTGACATGGCGAAATGGTATGTGCAGGACCGCAGTTCCATCGGCAGTTATTCCACGATTCAAAGTGATGCGGATTCCATTGAAACCATCGGCAATGTATTTCCGATTTTATTTCTGTCAGTAGCTATTCTGATCAGTCTGACCACCATTACGCGTCTGGTGGAAGAAGAGCGTGGACAGATTGGTATTTACAAAGCATTGGGTTTTTCAGACACTCATGTCTATGGAAAATATTTGATTTATACACTGTCTGCATGCATCTGCGGTGGATTGTTGGGAGATATCGGTGGATTTATCCTGCTGCCCAAATTTCTGTTTATCGTGTTTGAAGTCATGTATAAGATTCCATCCTACCTGTTTTTGTTCCATTGGGGCTACGGTATCAGTGGTATTTTACTGTTTGCGGCAGGTATGTTAATCGCAGCGGTTTGTGCATGCCACAGTGAACTGCGCCAGTGTCCGGCAGCGTTGATGCGCCCGAAGGCACCAAAAGCCGGATCCAGGGTATTTTTAGAAAAAATCCCATTTTTGTGGAAGCGTCTCTCTTTCCTGAATAAGGTAACATTCCGAAACCTGTTTCGTTATAAAAAGCGTCTGATCATGACCATCAGTGGAATCTTAGGCTGTACCGCACTTCTTGTAGTCGGTATGGCAATTAAAAATTCCGTTACGGATTTGATGCCAAAGCAATATAATCATATTTATCGCTACGATCTGATGGCAGTTGTGATGTCTGATGATTATGGCACCTTTACAGATCAGATTGATTCAGATTCCAATATTTCTGACTATCTTGGCCTTCAAATGGATACGGTACAGGTCAGAAATACAGCACATACGATGGAAGAAACAGTTCCTTTGTATGTTATTCCAGATGATGCGTCCATCACGGACTACATTAATCTGGAAGGTTTGGATGGCAAAGAAGAAGAACTGGATGATGAGGATATTTTTGTAACACAGAATCTATCAGAAGTTATGGGATTTACCACTGGGGATACCATAGAAATTCAAAATAGTACGATGGAAGAATCTTCTTTCTCTGTGGTTGGTATTTTACATAATTATCTTGGAAATGCGATCTATATGCGGCAGAGCAGATACGAAGAACTCCTGGGAGATTATGCTCCAAATACAGTGCTGGCACACTTATCTGACACATGTAAAGATCCGGTATCTTATGCGGATACGCTCTCCAGAGAGAGTGATGTGGTATCCTGCAACAGTGTACAGGCTATGCGGGATGAATTTTCAAAATCCTTTAGTCTGATCAACTGTGTAGTTGTTTTGGTAACAGCTCTGGCGGCAGGACTTGCTTTTGTTGTACTGTTTACTCTGGCGACCACAAATATTTCCGAACGGGAGCGAGAACTTGCAACGATTAAAGTACTTGGCTTTTTTGATAAGGAAGTTCACATGTATGTTAATAAAGAGACCCTGATTCTTACAGTAATCGGTATCCTGCTCGGCCTTCCGGTAGGCAGATTTTTCAGTGGTATGCTGACCAGCGTATTGAAAATGCCTTCTATATATTTTGCAGTTTCGATACATCCAATTACCTACCTGTTTGCAGGCGGTATGACATTCCTTTTTGCCTTGGCGGTAGATCTGATCACAAACCATCTGCTGGATAAGATTAATATGGTGGATGCGCTCAAGAGCGTTGAATAATAAAAAAAAGCGCAGTTCACTATGTCATTTGCAAAAGAGTTCGCATGTGAACGATACTTCCTGAACTTTGTTCAAGAAGATTAGAATCGATTAAACTTTAAAACTGAATAAGAAATCATTGGTAAAAGCGTCATGAAATATTGACGCTTTTTACTGTCTTATGCTAGAATGGAAAATTGTGCAGGAAACAGAATTCCCTGCATATCTTGAAAACGGTGAAAAATGGAAAAGAAAAAAGAATAGGAACAACAGAATGAATAATAAACTTGCGTTAAAAGACGAAATTTTACTGACCATTGATAAACCTGCCAGATATATCGGAAATGAAGTGAACATGGTCTGTAAAAATCCGGAAGATGTGAAGATACGTGTCGCTTTTGCATTCCCAGATGTATATGAAATTGGTATGTCTCATCTTGGTATTCAGATTTTATATCATCAGTTTAATCTCCGGGAGGATGTATACTGTGAGCGTGTCTATTCTCCGTGGCCGGATCTGCATAAAATTATGAAGGAACAGCAGATTCCGCTTTTTGCACTGGAGACCCAGGATCCGATCAAAAACTTTGATTTTTTATGTATGACCCTGCAGTACGAACTTTGCTATCCGAATATCCTTCAGATTCTGGACCTTGGTCAGATACCATTAAAATCTGTACAGCGGACAGATAATATGCCAATTGTCATCGGCGGCGGCCCATGTGCTTACAATCCAGAACCGATCGCTGACTTTTTTGATATTTTCTATATTGGAGAAGGCGAAACCGTATATGATGATCTGTTTGATCTGTATGAGCAGATGAAAGAGAATGGCTGTTATACTCGTCACGATTTTCTACATGAAGCAGCAAAAATTCCGGGACTGTATGTACCGTCTCTTTATGAAGTATCCTATAAAGAGGATGGCACTATCGCAGAGTTTCACCCGATGTATAACGATATCCCGCGTGTGATTCAGCGTCAGGTCGTGGAAAATATGTCAGAATCTGTCTATCCGGACAAGCCGCTGGTACCATTTATCAAAGTGACACAGGATCGTGTCGTACTTGAAATACAACGTGGTTGTATCCGTGGCTGCCGTTTCTGTCAGGCTGGTATGGTTTACCGCCCGCTGCGGGAACGCAGCCTTGAAATGTTAAAAGAAAAGGCTTATCAGATGCTGACAAGCACCGGACACGAGGAAATATCCTTAAGTTCTTTAAGTTCCAGTGATTACACCTGTCTGGAAGAACTTTTAACCTTTCTAATCGATGAATTCAAAGACAAAGGGGTAAATATTTCTCTGCCATCTCTGCGAATCGATGCTTTCTCTCTGGATGTAATGAGTAAAGTACAGGATATTCGAAAGAGTAGTCTGACATTTGCGCCGGAAGCCGGTTCCCAGCGTCTGCGTGATGTCATCAACAAAGGTCTGACAAAGGAAAATATCCTGCATGGCGCAGGACTTGCCTTTGAAGGTGGATGGAATAAAGTAAAACTGTATTTTATGCTTGGACAGCCGACAGAAACAGTGGAAGATATGAAGGCCATTGGTGAACTTGCAGAAGAGATTGCGGAACGCTATTATGAGATTCCGAAAGATCAGCGCAACGGTAAATGCCAGATCACCGTAAGTACTTCTTTCTTTGTACCGAAACCATTTACGCCATTCCAGTGGAGCCCGATGTGCACAAAGGATGAGTTTCTTGGTCGTGCAAAAATCGTAAATGAGACGATCAAATCTCAGTTAAACAAAAAAAGTATTAAGTATAACTGGCATGAAGCAGATGTAACCATGATTGAGGGGATTCTTGCCAGAGGTGACCGCCGTCTATGTGATGCTTTGATCCGTGTCTATGAGAAAGATGGCATTTTTGCCGCTTGGTCTGAATTTTTCGATGATCAGATCTGGCAGGATGCCTTTAGCGAAGAAAATATTGATACAGATTTCTACACCACTCGTGTCCGCGGCGAAGACGAGATCTTTCCATGGGATTTTATCGATGCAGGCGTAACAAAAAACTTCCTGCTGCGTGAATGGCATGCGGCAAATGCAGAGACGGTAACACCAAACTGCCGCCAGAAATGCGCCGGCTGCGGAGCAATGAAATACAAAGGAGGCGTATGCTATGAGAATCAGAATTAAATTCCGTAAATATGGTGTCATGCGTTTTATCGGGCATCTGGATATCATGCGTTATTTTCAGAAAGCTATGCGCCGTGCCAATATCGATATTGCCTATTCAGAAGGATTTTCCCCGCATCAGATTATGTCCTTTGCGGCTCCTCTTGGCGTAGGCATTACCAGTGACGGTGAGTATCTGGATATTGAGGTACATTCCACAAAATCTACCGATAAATCCATAGATGCACTGAATGCGGTTATGGTGGATGGTATTGAAATTACAGAATATGTTGCTCTGCGTCAGGATGCAAAAAAAGCGATGACTTCCGTAGCGGCAGCAGATTATATTGTTTATTTCAAAAAGCAGGTTGATTTCACACTGGAAGAACTGAAAGAAAAAATCCTTCAGTATTACGAGGAACGGGAAACCATTGAAGTGACAAAGCAGACGAAAAAAAGTGAGCGTGTCATTGATATCAAACCACTGATCTACCAGTTCGCCCCATGTGATTTGGAGGAACTTGGATGGCATGGATTTTTCCTGCGGCTTTCTACCGGAAGTACCGATAATATCAAACCGGAACTGGTATTACAGGATTTTTATCAGTATTTTGGAAAAACTTATGATCCGTTTAATATGCAGATCCACAGAGTGGAAACCTATGAGCGTACAGAAGAAGGATTAAGACCGCTGTATCAGGCAGGTGACAACATTGAATCATAAAGTCATTATCACAGATACGACTATCTGTGGCAGTCAGGTACGCATGTGTGCTACGGTATCAGAACGCCGTCTGCTGGAAGTACGCTGCCGGAAACTCGGTCAGGAATCCATTCTTGGAAATATCTATGTGGGGCGGGTACAAAAAATCGTACCGAGCATTCAGGCTGCTTTTATAGAAATCAAGCCCGGACTTTGCTGCTACTATTCCATGGCAGAAAAAGCGGAACCGATTTTTGCAAAAAAGATTTCCGCAAAAAAACTGGTTCAAGGAGAGGAACTATTGGTTCAGTTGACGCGGGAGAGTGTAAAAACAAAAGCACCGACCGTATCCGGCAATCTGAACCTGACTGGCCGTTATCTGGTTCTGACCAGTGGGGACTGCAGAATGGGTTTTTCATCAAAGCTGACAAAACCGGAAAAAGAGCAGCTTGGCGCGTTGCTGGAGCCGGAATGGGATGGTTCTTTTGGCATTATTGTCCGCACGAATGCCAGAGATGTGTCTGCGGATGTGCTGATTGCAGAACTGCATCAGTTAAAAGACCGGCTGCAGACCATCTGTCATACGGCATCCATGCGCACCTGTTTTTCCTGTGTCAGCCGTACACCGGAAAGCTACATGACCTATCTGCAAAACAGTTATCAAGATGGTTTTACGGAAATTCTGACCGATCTGCCGGATGTTTATAAGGAAGTACGGCAGCAGCAGGAAATGGATCCTTCTTTTGCACAGATCCCTCTTCGGCTATACGAGGATAAATTGCTTCCACTGGCTGCACTTTATAATCTGAACAAACAGACGGAGGATGCCTTGCAGAAAAGAGTCTGGCTGAAATCCGGCGGTTATCTCGTGATCGAGCCGACAGAAGCACTGACCGTTGTGGATGTCAATACCGGAAAAAGTGTGACAAAAAAAGACCGGCAAGAGCATTTTCTGAAGATCAATCTGGAAGCGGCCAAAGAAACTGCCGCACAACTGCGTCTTAGAAACATTTCCGGAATTGTGATCATTGACTTTATCAATCTGGAACAGGAAGAAGACCGGCAAACGGTTATGGAGTATCTGCGACGGTATGTCCGGGAAGATTCTGTACCGGTTCAGGTCGTTGATATGACCAGATTGAATCTCGTGGAACTTACGAGAAAAAAAGTTGAAAAAAGTTTGGCAGAACAGTTGACAGAACAGTAACATTCTGATATTATACAAAAGATGCCGCACAATGAGGTACAAGACTGCATATTATGCAACACCGAAATTGGCGAGTAATGATAAATAGGAGGTGCCATATGTACGCAATTATAGCAACAGGTGGTAAACAGTACAAAGTTTCTGAAGGCGATATCATTACCATTGAAAAGCTTGGTGTAGAAGCTGGTGAGACAGTAACTTTCGATCAGGTATTAGCAGTGAATGACGGAAGTCTGAAAATCGGTAACCCGACTGTTGAGAACGCTACCGTAGAAGCATCCGTTGTAGCTAACGGACGTGCAAAAAAAGTAATCGTTTACAAATATAAAAGAAAAACCGGTTACCATAAGAAAAACGGACACAGACAGTACTTTACCAAAGTTAAAATCGAAAAGATTAATGGTTAATTGAAAAGGTAACATGTGATGGTAAAAATAACAGTTTACCAGAACCATGATCAGCAGTTTGTTGGTTTTGATTGTTTGGGACATGCAGAATATTCCGATGAAAATGACATCGTGTGTGCTGCTGTATCCGCAATGACGATCAACTGCATGAATTCTATTGAGACATTTACCGATACACTGTTTTATTGCGACAGCAATGAAGCGGACGGAATGATATCTTTTCGAATTACAGAAAACAATGGAGCAGATGCACAGCTTTTGCTGAAATCGCTGGTTTTAGGTTTAGAGGACATGGAGAGTAACTACGAAGAATATATTGATTTGATCTTCGAGGAGGTGTAAGAAACATGATGAACATGAATCTTCAGTTCTTTGCTCATAAAAAAGGTGTAGGTTCTACAAAGAACGGCCGTGATTCCGAATCCAAAAGATTAGGAGCAAAAAGAGCAGACGGACAGTTTGTAAAAGCTGGAAACATTTTATACAGACAGCGTGGTACTAAGATTCACCCAGGCGTGAACGTAGGTATCGGCGGAGATGATACATTATTTGCAAAAGTAGATGGTGTATTAAGATTCGAGAGAAAAGGAAGAGACAAAAAACAGGCTTCCGTTTATCCAGTAGCAACGAACGAATAATGAAACCATCAATAGACTCGACTTTCATAGCCGGGTCTATTTTCTACTATAAAAAAGGAAAAGAAAATTATGTTTGCAGACAGTGCAAGAATTATTATAAAATCAGGAAAAGGCGGAGATGGACATGTCAGCTTCCGCCGTGAAAAATACGTTCCGAACGGCGGTCCTGACGGAGGAGACGGTGGAAAAGGCGGAGACGTTATTTTCCAGGTCGATGAAGGTTTGAACACTCTGACAGACTTCAGACATCGTCGTAAATATGCCGCCGAAAACGGAGAAGAGGGCAGAAAACGGAACTGCCATGGCAAAAACGGTGCGGATATCATTGTAAAAGTTCCGGCGGGAACCATCATCCGCGATGCCGAGACAGACAAAGTTATCGCTGATATGTCCGGTGACAATACCCGTCAGATCATTTTAAGAGGCGGACGCGGCGGTAAAGGAAATCAGAATTACGCAACCGCAACCATGCAGGCTCCGAAATATGCACAGCCGGGACAGCCGGGCATCGAACTGGAAGTCCGTCTGGAACTGAAAGTCATCGCAGATGTCGGACTGGTTGGTTTCCCGAACGTTGGAAAATCCACTTTATTATCCCGTGTAACCAATGCGCAGCCGAAAATCGCAAATTATCACTTTACTACTTTAAATCCAAATCTTGGTGTGGTTGATCTGGACGAAGGACAGGGCTTTGTTATCGCAGATATCCCGGGACTGATCGAGGGTGCATCCGAGGGAATCGGACTTGGTCATGAGTTTTTAAAACACATTGAGCGTACCAAAGTCATGATCCACATGGTAGATGCTGCATCTACCGAAGGACGTGATCCGATCGCAGATATTTATGCCATCAATAAAGAGCTAGAAGCATACAATCCGGAACTTGCAAAGAAACCACAGGTGATCGCAGCAAATAAAATTGATGCCATCTATGCAGGAGATGAAGATCCGGTAGAAAAACTGCGTCAGGAATTTGAACCGCAGGGTATCCGTGTATTTGCAATCTCTGCAGTCAGTGGAAAAGGCTTAAAAGAGCTTTTATATGCCGTAAATGAGATGCTTCAGAGCATGGATTCTGAGCCGGTTGTATTTGAGCAGGAATACGATCCGTCCACAGCAATGTATCTGGATGAGCCGTATACTGTTGCATATGACGAAGAAAATGATGAATTTGTGGTAGAAGGTCCTCGTATTGAAAAAATGCTTGGCTATACCAATATTGAATCCGAGAAAGGTTTCCTGTTTTTCCAGCGTTTCTTAAAAGATCAGGGAATTTTAGAGGAACTGGAAAACTTAGGCATTCAGGAAGGCGATACTGTTCGTATGTATGGACTTTCCTTTGATTACTATAAATAAAATAGAGTACAGTCTGATTATGTAAGGATTTTTGATATTCAAAAGCTTGTATGGTCAGCATATGGAGAAATAATTATGACAAGTAAACAGAGAGCTTATTTAAAAGGTCTTGCCATGAATCTGGAACCAATTTTTCAGGTTGGGAAATCCAGTGTAACACCGGAAATCGTAAATGCAATTGCTGAATGCTTTAATACACATGAGTTGATCAAATTAAGTGTATTAAAAAACTGTTTTGACGATCCGCGTGAGATTGCAAATGTGATTGCAGAGCGTACCCATTCCCAGGTGGTACAGGTCATCGGTAAGAAAATCGTTTTATACAAACCGGATAAGGATGATCCAAAGATCGTTTTACCTTAATCCGACAGAAATGGAGTATCGTATATGACTCTGACACAAAAGAAAATCGGTATATTTGGCGGTACCTTCAATCCGATTCACTACGGGCATCTGCTGATTGCGGAAAATGCTTGCGACCAGTTTCATCTGGATCATATAATTTTTCTCCCTACCGGGCATACGCCACACAAGGCATTTATGGGAGAGAAAATGAGTGTACACCGCTGTCATATGGTAGAAGCGGCCATTGCGGATAATCCGAAGTTTTCCATTTCATATCGGGAAATTGAGAGTACCGGTGTCAACTATACGTATGTGACCCTGGCACAATTTCAGAAAGATTATCCGGACTGTAAATTATATTTTATCCTCGGAGCAGATTCTCTGTTCGATTTTGACGACTGGAGACATCCGGAGGAAATCTGTAAATATGCAAACATTCTGGCAGCTGTCCGGGATAATCTGAATGCGGATGAAGTAGACCGCCAGATTGCATATTTAAAAGAAAAATACCATTCCGGTTTTTACCGTCTGAACACTCCGAATTTCAGTGTATCCAGCAGGGAACTGAGAGAGCGGGTGATGCAGGGAACAACGGTTCGCTACATGCTTCCGCCACAGGTAGAGCAATATATCAGAGATCATGCACTTTATCTCAATCTAAGCTGAGACTCCACTTCATGTGTTGAGCAGTATTATTTTTCTCATAGAAGGGAATTCCACATGACAGCAAAAGAGATACAAAAAAAGTTAAAAGCAAAATTAAAACCGTCAAGATATGAGCATACACTCGGAGTAGCAAAAACAGCATGTCACCTTGCAGAAATTTACGGTTATGACAAGGATATGGCGGAACTGGCCGGTCTGTTACACGACTGTGCCAAATATATGGATGATGATAAAAAAATCGCTCTCTGCCGGGAATATGGCGTTTCCATCAGTGATGCCGAATATAAAAATCCATCCTTGCTGCATGCAAAATGCGGTGCCATTCTGGCCGAACATGAGTACCAGGTGACAGATTTTGATATTCTGCATGCAATCCGTGTACACACCACAGGTGTTCCGGACATGAATCTTCTGGATAAAATTATTTTTATTTCAGATTATATTGAGCCAAACCGGGACAAAGCACCTCATTTAAAGGAACTTCGTAAGATAGCTGAACAGAATCTGGATCTGACCACGTATCACATCTTAAAAGATACGGTGGAATATCTGGAAAAACATGAAGATCAGACCATGGATCCGACCACACTGGACGCTTACGATTATTATAAAGACTGGTTTGAAAACCAGAGCACCAATCAGAAAGGAATAGGGTGAGTAATATGAACGACGTATCCCGCGAAATGGCAAAAATCGCCTGCCACGCATTATCTGAGAAAAAAGCAGAAGATGTACAGGTTATCGATATCAGTGAAATTTCTGTAATTGCAGATTATTTTGTAATTGCAAGTGCTGCAAATACAAATCAGCTGCAGGCTATGATGGACGCCGCAGAGGAAGATCTGTACAAAGCAGGATTCCACTGTGCACAGAAAGAAGGAAATAATAATTCCAGCTGGATTTTGATGGATTATAAGGATATTATCATTCATCTGTTCTCCAAAGAGGACCGTTTATTCTATGATCTGGAGAGAATCTGGCAGGATGGTAAAATCATTGCACCGGAAGATCTTTAATTTTTTGGCTTAAAATTTACTATTTATTTTTTATAAGAGAACACCAGCAATTTGTCTCAGTCGCTAACAATCGCTCCTTGAGAAAATTTGCTGGTGTTCTCAATTTACACTATGATATTTGTAAATTTTGCACTACATTACACTTCGTGCCGCAAAGCCTATCTGAAGAAACGGAAAGTTCCAATTACTTTTCCCATGATCATGACTTCGGACACGATAATTGGATCCATAAAATCATTCTCCGGCTGTAGACGATAATAGCCATTTTCTTTATAAAATGTCTTTACCGTTGCAGAATCATCTACAAGCGCAACGACCATATCTCCATCATTTGCAGTAGACTGCTGCTGCACCAGAATATAATCCCCGTCTAAAATACCGGCATTGATCATACTTTCGCCCTGAACCTGCAGGATAAATGTCTGCTCGTTTGGCATAAATTCTGCCGGAATCGGGAAGTAGTTCTCGATATTCTCCACAGCCAGAATCGGTTCACCGGCTGCAACTTTTCCAACGATCGGTACATTGACCATTTCACGTCTGGTCAGATTAAAGTTCTCATCCACAATCTCAATTGCACGCGGTTTGGTCGGATCACGATGAATATAACCGTTTTTCTCCAGCGTCTCTAAATGCGCATGGACAGAAGAAGTTGATTTTAATTTGACGGCTTCACAGATTTCACGTACTGCAGGTGGATATCCTCTGTTTAAAATTTCTGCTTTGATATATTCTAAAATTTCTCTCTGCTTATCGCTGATTTTTCCGTATGACATAATATACTCAGATCTCCTTAAAATTGATTCGCTGTTTAATAATTAGATTATAGCATAATGAACTATTGATTTCAAATATATTCGAAAACTTGTTCCGAAAATCTGTTCGTATTTGTTCTTGACATCCGAACATATGTTTTGTATAATTCAATTATCGAACAGGTGTTCCGAACAAAATATCGGATACTTGTTAAACACATCATTGTTAAAGAGAAAACAGGGGAGGATACACACATGAGTACATATTCTGTAATTTACAATACAAATCCGTATCAGAAGGCACAGGCCAGAACACAAGCGCAGAAAAGAGCACGTATCCAGGCTGCCAAGAAGAAACAGGCACTGAAACGACAGGCATTTGGAATAGCCGTTATGTTTCTTACGATTCTGGCTGCAGTTTTGGTGAGTACAAACTGTTTGAAAGCAAATCAGGTAAAGGCTTCTTCCGTACATGAGGAGAACATTTACTATAAGACCATTCAGGTAGAAGAAGGCGATACTTTATGGACACTGGCTGATCAGTATATGGGAAGTAACAGCTTCGACAGACAGGAGTATATTGACGAGGTAAAAGAGATGAACCATCTGACGGATGATACAATTGAAAGTGGTGCTTATCTGATGATTCCATATGTGGAAACAGTTTCCGAGTTATAATTGTGAAATCATGCAAGCAATCGAACAGAATGTTCGATTGCTTGTTTGATAGGAAATTACGATGAATTTCCTATCAAACAAAAGCACTTCGTGCAAATGATGCGCACTCGCACGAGAAGAGATTCTTGCTTTGCAAGCGTGCTCGGCGCGGGCAAGAAAGATGTGCTATTGATAATTTTAAACACGTAAGTGTATGATAGCACACTTTCTTGCAATTTATCAAATTTCATGACAGTTGATAATAATTTTTCAAAAATTCCAGAAACTGTCCTGCCGGCTCCGGCAGATATCGAACCGGTGAATATACGATATACAGTTTTCGTAAAAAAGCTTCTTCACCTAAAGGAAATATCAGCAGTTTTCCCTGCTTTGCATCAGAAGCTACTGTTGCACGGGAGAGAATCGAAATTCCCATTCCGAGTTTAATGCATTTTTTTAAGGAATCCGCATCGTCCATAATCGCAATAACATTTAAATCATCCAATGTAAGCCCTCTGTTTTTTAAAAAATGAAGGGTTTCCTGTTTGGTTCCGGAATTATCTTCCCGTAACAAAAATGGCTCCTTCAAAAGAACTGCCAATGGTTCTGTCTGTTTGGTGAAAGCCTGATAATAAGGTGTCGCAGGAGCAGCGATAACCAGTTCGTCCGATGCAAAAGATAAAAATTCGCAGGTTGTATCCGAACAGGTTGTTCCAACAAGTCCAAGATCGCAGGCGCCATCATCTATTTTGTGAATGATCTCCAGACTGTCTCCACAGGTAGTATGAAACGTTACGTCTGGAAATTTGTTATGATATGTTGTCAAAAGCTCTGGGAGTACGTAAAGCGATGGTACAGAGGATACACCAATCTGCAATTTATTTGTACCTTCATTGGAAAGCTCCAGTACAGCTTTCTGCTGTAATGTTAAAATTTCAGAGGCGTATTGGTACAGCTTCATGCCTGCTGGTGTTATGGACAGGGTTTTTGTTGTTCGTTTTAATAACTGCGTATGAAATTCCTGCTCCAGAGAACGGATGTGAGCACTGACTGTCGGCTGGGACAGGTACAGTTTTTGTGCTGCCTGAGAAAAACTCTGATATTTTACGGTGTATACAAATGCTTCAAGTTGTCTGATATCCATATAGATGTTTCCTTTCTACATATTTTGTGTAAAAAAATCCTGATATTCTTCTATATCATTTTTTCTATTACATAATGTAAATCATATTCATTTTTGTTCTTATGATTTTTGCTTATATAAGGGAATTTATATCCTATAGAAAAATCATTATTAACTGCTTCTACTTGAATTTTACTCTTATTTATAGGTTTTATCAATAGAATTATTTGAGTTATCAATATTAACAATTTTACTGGGAAATACAGGAATGATATACTGAATATAACAAAAACAGACGTAATGATACGTCAGAAAGATATGAGGAGAACAGTTATGAAACTATTTGACAAAACATGGAAACTTGCATTTGCAGGTGCCATCGTTGGTATACTGGCAGCATTGCTTGCATTCTTTGGTAATCCGGCAAACATGGCCATCTGTGTAGCATGTTTTATCCGTGACACAGCAGGAGCACTAGCCCTTCATTCCGCAGCGCCTGTACAGTATTTTCGTCCGGAGATCGTAGGATTTGTAGTAGGAGCCTTTTTAATTTCTCTGATTACAAAGGAATATAAAGCAACTGCAGGTTCTTCCCCCATGATTCGTTTCCTGCTTGGAATGATCATAATGATTGGAGCATTGGTATTCCTTGGATGTCCGCTTCGTATGGTCATTCGCATGTCTGCCGGAGATTTGAATGCTTATGTGGCACTCATCGGATTTGCCGGCGGTGTGGCAACCGGAACTTTCTTTCTGAAAAAAGGATTTTCTCTTGGAAGAGCTTATGAAACTAAAAAGGCAAACGGTATGGTGTTACCAATCGCATTAATTGTATTACTGATCATCGGTGTAGCAACCGGTGCATATGCAGCAAGTACGGAAGGACCTGGAAGTATGCATGCGCCAATTGCCATCGCATTAATTGTAGCACTGATCATTGGCGTCATCGCACAGATGAGCAGAATGTGTTTTGCCGGAAGTATCCGTGACGTAATTCTGATGAAAAACTTTGATCTGATCAGTATTATCGGCGCACTGTTCGTTGTTATGTTAATCTACAATATTGTAACAGGACACTTCCATTTAAGTTTTTCCGGACAGCCAATCGCACATTCCCAGCATCTGTGGAATATCCTTGGCATGTATGTGGTAGGATTTGGTGCTGTACTGGCAGGCGGATGCCCGCTGCGTCAGCTGATTCTGGCAGGTCAAGGTTCCTCCGACAGTGCCGTAACTTTTCTTGGCATGCTCCTTGGCGCTGCATTTGCACATAACTTTGGTCTGGCAGGCGCAGCAGCAAAAGCAGCGACTGAGACAGAAGCAGCCGTTGCAGGCGGTCCGGCTACGGCGGGTAAAGCAGCAGTTATCGTATGTATCATTGTATTATTTATCATTGCAGTAACAAATAAAAGAAATCTGAAAAGAGGAAAATAAAAATGGCAGAATATATTGAAGTAGATGTAAGAGGACTTTCCTGTCCGGAACCGGTTTTACTTGTTATGGACGCCATGGATGAGCATCCGGGTGAAACCATTCATGTGATCGGCGATGAAGCTCACACAAGAACAAACATTGAAAAAACGCTGAAATATCAGAAAAAAGAGTTTCAAACCCAACAGAAAAACAGTTGCTTTGAAATCACATTTCGCGCATAATAAGGGAGCCGAAGATTCGTCGATATACGAACGAGTGGTGACTATATATCATTACGTATTAAATTAAAATTCATATTATCAAAAATGTCAGAAAAATGGAGAATTATTGTCATGCGAAAGAAAAAACCTTATCAGATTATAACATTTCATACAACATCAGCAGCCATGGCTATGGAGCTGTATTGTAAAGAGCATGGCATCTCCGGTCGTCTGATCCCGGTTCCAAGGGAGCTTTCCGCCGGTTGCGGACTTGCCTGGCGCATTGAACCTGAGGAATATACCCGTTACAAAAACGATTTACTGGGTTCCCATATTGAAATCGAACAAAATGTGGAACTGATTATTTAACAAAATTTCCTTGACACACCCACTCTTTATCATATATAGTAGAATCAATAAGAGGGAGTAACCTACGTGACTATACGTTTGCGGTGTCGTCAGTACGATGTAATATAAATACATCCGGTGTCGTAAGGAAACGGTGAGACTTTTATTGTACATTGATTGTGCAATAAGGGTCTTTTTTTATTCCAAAAATCTGAACTTGCATAATCGGAACACATATTGCAGATAACATGATGCAGGCAAACGCAAGGAGGATTTGACATGAAAGAAATGTATCAGTTGACCGCGACGCAGGTTATGGATCACTTTGAAAGTTCCGTACAGGGACTGACATCTACACAGGCAGAGGAACGCCATTACACATCAGGCTGGAACGAACTGACATCTGCGAAATCGAAACCTTTATGGAAACTTTTTCTGGAACAATTTAAGGATTTTCTTGTAATCATTCTCATTATTGCAGCAATCATATCCGGATTGCTAGGTGACGCAGAAAGTGCTGTCGTTATTCTGGTCGTTATCACCCTAAATGCCATTCTTGGAACGGTGCAGACCCGACAGGCGGAACGTTCTTTAAACAGTTTAAAAAACTTATCCGCACCAAAAGCATCCGTATTTCGTAACGGAAGTGTTGTGCAGCTTCCTGCCAGAGAGCTGGTTCCGGGCGATATCGTCCTTTTGGAAGCAGGTGATATCATTCCTGCTGATGGAAGAATTATTGAGTGTGCTGGTTTGAAAATTGATGAAAGTGCCTTGACCGGTGAGAGCCTTAGTGTCGATAAAATCACCGATGTGATTTCCAATCAGGTAGCTCTGGGAGATCGCAGAAACATGGTATTTTCCGGCAGTTTCATTACGAATGGACGCGGAAAAATCATTATTACTGACATCGGTATGCATACAGAAGTTGGCAAGATAGCAAGTCTTTTACACAATACATCAGCAAAACGAACTCCATTGCAAATATCGCTTGATTCTTTCGGCAAAAAGCTTTCCATCGCTATTTTAGTCTTTTGTGGAATCTTGTTTGGAATCAGCGTTTTTCGCGGTGAATCTATTGGAAATGCCTTTTTATTTGCTGTCGCTTTGGCGGTTGCAGCTATTCCTGAGGCATTAAGTTCCATTGTCACTATCGTTTTGTCATTTGGTACACAAAAAATGGCGAAAGAGCATGCCATTATCCGAAAACTTCAGGCAGTAGAAGGGCTTGGAAGTATTTCAGTCATCTGTTCAGATAAAACCGGAACTCTGACTCAAAATAAAATGACAGTGGAAGACTATTATGTAAACGGACAGTCTGTTCTTGCAGATGAGGCAACATCTTCTGATACTTCCAATAAATTACTCTATTTTGCCAGTGTATTATGCAATGATGCAAGAATTGAAAATAAAAATGAAGAAATCGGAGATCCTACAGAAATTGCCTTGCTGCAGATGGAGCCTCAAATGCACATTGCTATTTCTGAAATACAGGCAAAATATCCACGAATCGACGAACTTCCCTTTGACAGTGAACGTAAAATGATGTCAACACTGCATACATGTTCCAAAAACGATTATAGTTCTGATTCTGCTGAAAAACAGATTTTAATTGTGAAAGGTGCAGTTGATGTATTATTACAGCGAACAGATGCGATCTGGACAACAAATGGCACAATTCCTATGAACAGTGACGAGAAAAAACGGATTCAGATACAAAATCAGCAATATTCTGAACAAGGACTGCGCGTGCTTGCATTTGCTTACAGAGAGTTTTCTGATACGGATACACTGACCTTTGACCATGAATCTCATCTGACATTTCTTGGTCTTATCGCCATGATGGATCCGCCACGTCTGGAATCAAAAGATGCAGTAGCGACCTGCATCCATGCAGGTATCCGACCAGTCATGATTACCGGAGACCACATTGTGACGGCATCTGCCATTGCCAGACGAATTGGAATTTTGACACCGGATACAAAAGCCTGTGAAGGTGCTGTGCTTGATACGATGACAGATCAAGAATTGCAGGAATTGGTTCCGGAAATATCTGTTTATGCACGTGTTTCACCAGAACACAAAATTCGTATTGTCCGCGCATGGCAGGCACGTGGAAATATAGTGGCTATGACAGGAGACGGCGTGAATGACGCCCCGGCATTGAAACAGGCAGATATTGGCGTTGCTATGGGAATTACTGGAACTGAGGTTGCAAAGGATGCTGCTGACATGGTCTTGACAGATGACAATTTTTCTACTATTGTATCAGCAGTGAAAAATGGAAGAAATCTGTATCGTAACATCTTGCATGCCATAGAATTTCTGTTATCAGGAAATCTCGGTGCCATTTTAACCGTTTTAACAGCATCTCTGGCAGGACTTCCGGTTCCTTTTGCACCTGTGCATTTGTTATTTATTAATTTATTGACAGATAGTCTGCCTGCGATTGCCCTCGGTCTGGAACCGCACACAGATGATGTAATGAAAGAACATCCGCGAGCTGCCACCAGTTCTATTTTAACTGCCTCTTTTATGAAAAAAATAGGTCTGGAAGGACTTGTAATTGGAATTGTAACAGTTTGTTCTTTCCTCACGGGATTAAAGCAGGGAAATGCTCTGATTGCAAGCACCTGTGCGTTTGGAACTCTGTGTCTGGCCCGATTATTCCATGGATTTAATTGCAAATCAGAAAAACCGGTTCTGTTTACAAAAAAAATAAAAAATAACAAGTGGTTAATTGGTGCATTTGCATTAGGAGCCGTATTAATTACCGGAGTTCTCACACTTCCTGGATTACAAAATCTGTTTAAAGTGCAGACTTTGACGCTGGCACAACTTGGAATTGTATATTTGTATGCTTTTTTGAGTCTGCCGATCATCCAGTTATGTAAATGGATTAAAAATAGAAAGAATTGAGGGACTAAAATGAAATTTCAGGATTTTATACAAAAGCATAAATATTTACTGCTTATTATTGCAGTTTTGCTTATCCTGCTCCTTGGAAAAACTGACACAGAATGGAATCTGCTACGCACTATCTGGGAAATTTTACTGCCATTTCTGACCGGATGCATTATGGCATTTATCTTGAATATTCCCATGCGTTTTATTGAAAAAAAGCTGTTTCGAAATAAATCGAACAGCTATCGAATATCGATTCGTATTGCCAGTTTTTTATTAACACTGCTCATCGTTATTGCGATTATCTGGCTGATTCTGTTTTTTATGATTCCGCAATTGGCTAACAGCTTTTCCATGTTGAATGAAAATATTACAGATTTTGTACCACAATTTCAATCCACGATGGAGCATCTAAATAAAAAAATCCCTCTGCTTAAACACCTGATGGGAACGCAGACTTTTGAAACACAGCAGATTCTTCAGACGGTCTCTGATTTTTTGAAAGACAGTGCGAAAACGATTACCGGATCCACTATTTCTGCCATCAGTTCTGTATTTCAGGGAATCGTGACCGGATTTCTGGCATTTGCTTTTGCATGCTATCTGCTATTTCAAAAAGAGAAACTGCAAATGCAGCTTAAAAAGGTAATTTATGCGTTTTGTTCTGAAGAAAGATCAGAAAAGTTATTTGGCATCTGTGCCATGATTTCCAAAACTTTTACACGTTTTTTTACCGGGCAGTGCGTGGAAGCACTGATTCTGGGCGGATTATTTCTGCTGACACTAACGATTTTCCGTATGCCGTATGCATTGCTGATCAGTGTAGTCATAGCTTGTACCGCACTGATTCCAATCTTTGGTGCTTTTATAGGATGCATCTTTGGAGTCTTTCTGATTTTTATTGTGAATCCACAGCAGGCGGTTGTATTTCTGATTATATTTTTTGTATTACAGCAAATCGAGGGCAATCTCATCTATCCACATGTGGTAGGAAACTCTGTCGGATTGCCATCCATCTGGGTACTGCTGGCAGTGATCGCTGGAGGTAAACTGATGGGAATTGTTGGAATGTTTCTGTTTATTCCGCTCTCATCAGTGTGTTATACCTTGTTCCGCCAACTTGTATATGACAGATTAAAGCAGAAGATAGTAAAACAAAATATAGAACCAAACAAACCGGGGCAATAAAATGCCCCGGTTTATTTGCTCATGATACTATACGATTATTATTTCATAAGTTCATCGGAATCCAGCACAATGGTAAACGGTCCATCATTGAGCAGTTCTACCTTCATATCTGCTCCGAAACTTCCGGTTTCTACCACAGGAATCTCTTTTTTGCAGGAAGCAATAATATATTCATATAAGCTGTTTGCAAGATCTGGATTTCCCGCCTTAATAAAGGACGGACGATTTCCTTTTTTGCAGTCTGCATATAAAGTAAACTGGGAGATCAGCAGCAATTCACCATCTACATCCTTAAGTGCCAGATTGGTTTTTCCATTTTCATCCTCAAAAATACGCATGCCAATCAGCTTTTTAATCATTTTGTCTGCAATCTCAGTATTATCTTCCTCTGAAACACCAATCAAAACCAGAAATCCTTTCCCGATTTTTCCAATTACTTCGTTGTCTACTGTCACAGAAGCGTGCTGCACACGCTGAATTACAAATTTCATACGTTTAAAATCCTTTCTTCATAAACTTTAAAACAGCGAAACAAACTGTACTTTCTTATCATTGTCCATTTCACTCAAACGCATGTTTTTCTAAGCCAAAATCTAAACAAACGTTCGAAACTGTTTACCAAAATGTCAAAATATGTTATCATTCTAAAGGACTTTTAATGAAAAATCAATACTGAAACGAGGAACCGATATTATGAAATTGCAGCAGCTACTAAGTCTTACCAGAAAAGCAGTAGATACTTACCACTTAATTGACGAAGGAGATCATATTGCCATCGGTGTATCAGGAGGAAAGGATTCTCTCGCATTACTATATGCCCTGCATGGTCTGCAATGTTTTTATCCAAAGCATTTTTCTCTGACAGCGGTCAGTGTGGATCTTGGATTGGAAGGATTTGATCTGAGTCCGGTGACACAACTTTGTGACGAGCTTGGCATCTCACATCATATCGTAAAAACACAAATTGGGCAGATTGTGTTTGAAGAACGCAAAGAAAAGAATCCTTGTTCCCTGTGTGCAAAAATGCGAAAAGGTGCATTATACAATGCTGTGAAAGAGCTTGGTTGTAATAAAGTAGCTTACGCACATCATAAAGATGATTTTATTGAAACTATGATGATGTCACTGATTTATGAAGGACATTTTTATTGTTTTCCACCCAAAACATATTTAGACCGCATGGATCTGACAATCATCCGACCATTTCTGTATGTAGAAGAAGCAGATGTGATCGGTTTCAAAAATAAATATAATCTTCCGGTAGTGAAAAATCCATGTCCAGCGGATGGTGCCACAAGACGTGCATATATCAAACAGCTTATCCGAACTATCAACCATGAAAATCCAGGAGCAAAGACGCGTCTGTTTACCGCACTGATCAATGGACATATTCCGGACTGGGAAGATCAGAATGAGTAATATTCTTTTACTGATAAACGAAAAAGCAGTATCCGAACACAATTTTTTAGAAAGAATGATTTGATATGAAAGAACGAAAATACAGTGACCAGATCAATATTGAAAACGAACAGAAACTCCGTGCATTGGTAGCCGAATTACCACGTTTCTGCCGCGAATACTTTATCGGTATCGAGCCATCAACGTCTTCCCGGACTCGGATTGCCTATGCCTATGACCTGGGCGTTTTTTTTCACTATCTGCATGAAAATAACGCTGCAATGGCAAAAATGGAGATTATCGATTTTCCGATTGATATTTTAGAACAGATTACGCCAATGGATATTGAAGAATATCTGCAATATCTGAAACTTTATCATCACAGAGGAAAAGAATATACTAATGATGAGCGTGGCCAGATGCGTAAGCTTGCCTGCCTGCGCAGTTTTTATAACTATTTCTTTCGCAAAGAGATTATAGAAAAAAATCCTGCTACACTGGTTAAAATGCCAAAGCAGCATGAGAAAAATATCGTCCGTCTGGATGTGGATGAAATTGCGATTTTGCTGGATGAGGCGGAATCCGGTGAGAAATTAACGGAACGTCAGAAGATTTATCACAATAAAACGAAAAAGCGGGATGTGGCGATTCTGACGCTTTTACTTGGCACAGGAATTCGTGTATCTGAATGTGTGGGATTGGATTTGAATGACATTGATCCAAAAAATAATGGTATTAAAGTTCACCGAAAAGGTGGTTCTGAAGTTATGGTATATTTTGGAGACGAAGTAGCTGAAGCACTGGATGCCTACCTGGATGAACGACTGGAAATGGAGCCAAAGGCGGGAAGTACCGAAGCAGTATTCCTTTCCATGCAAAATAAACGTATTAATGTGCGCAGTGTAGAAAATCTGGTAAAAAAATATTCCCGCCTTGTGACAACGGTAAAAAATATAACACCGCATAAGCTGCGCAGTACTTATGGTACAACATTATATCAGGAAACAGGAGATATTTACCTGGTAGCAGATGTCTTAGGACACAAGGATGTCAATACAACAAAAAAACACTATGCAGCACAAGCTGACAGCAGACGCCGTATGGCAGCAAAAGCGGTTCGATTGCGGGAAAAGCAGCCTGAATCTGAAGAGGAATAATTTTACCTCTTGTACAATAATTTTCAGTATGTTATAATTTGATTTGATATTGAGAAAAGCAATGAAAGAACAAGTACTGTATGTTGAAACATTCCAGAGAGAGCAGGTTGGTGGAAGCTGCTTATGAATATCATACAGGAAAACCAGTCTTGAGCTGTACGTGAAAGAATGTCGAATTGTAAGGACAGATTTTTAAGCGTCACCGTCTTGCCGCGTTACAGGCTAAATAAGTAAAACATTAAGGTGGAACCGTGTATGTATGCACCCTTAAGTATATCTGGCAGCAGGTATATTTAAAGGTGCTTTTTTAGTTTATAGAAGTAATTAGTAACTCAATAAACAAGGTTCTGGAAAGGAAAACACAATGGTTAATTTTAAAGAAGATGAACAGTTAAGCATGCTCAATCACTCCTGTGCCCATCTGATGGCTCAGGCTGTTAAGCACCTGTATCCACAGGCAAAATTCTGGGTTGGACCGGTGGTAGCAGAGGGATTCTACTACGATATCGATCTGGGCGATGATGTTATCCGTGATGAGGATATCGCCGCTATTGAAAAAGAAATGAAAAAAGTTGCAAAATCCGGAAAAAAAATCATCCGTCATGAAATTTCCAAGGAAGAAGCTTTGGAAATGTTCAAAGATGACAACTACAAACTGGATCTGATTTCTAACCTGGAAGATGGTAAGATTTCCTGCTATACACAGGGTGATTTTACAGACCTCTGTCGTGGCCCTCATGTAGACAATGTAAAATTATGCCGTCATTTCAAACTGATCAGACATTCCGGCGCTTACTGGAAAGGTGACAGCAAAAACAAGATGTTGCAGCGTATCTACGGTGTATGTTTCCCGACTGCAGAGGAGCTGGAAGCACACCTTCAGTTATTAGAGGAAGCAAAAGAGCGTGACCACAGAAAAATCGGCAAAGACATGGGATTATTTATGTTGGATGATCTGGTTGGTCGTGGACTTCCGATGTTCCTTCCAAAAGGATATGTAATCTGGCAGGAACTGGAAAATTATATCAAAAACAAAGAGCGTAAACTTGGATATCAGCATGTTATGACACCATGTGTTGGTACAGTAGATCTGTATAAAACCTCCGGTCATTGGGATCACTACAAAGATAATATGTTCCCTGCGATGGAAGTTGAGGGAGAGTCTTTTGTATTAAGACCAATGAACTGCCCGCATCATATGATGATTTATGCAAATAAAATTCATTCTTACAAAGATCTGCCAATCCGTATCGGTGAGATCGCACATGATTTCCGTTTCGAGGCTAGTGGTACTTTAAAAGGTATCGAAAGAGGACGCCATTTCTGCCAGAATGATGCGCATCTGTTTGTAACTCCGGAGCAGATCAAAGATGAATTCTCCAAAGTCGTAGATTTAATTTTCTCTACTTACAAAGATTTCGGTATCACAGATTACAGATGTGTGCTGTCTCTGCGTGATCCGGAAGACAAAGAGAAATATCATGATGATGATGAGATGTGGAACAAAGCAGAAAATGCACTTCGCGAAGTTATGAATTCTCTCGGAATCGAATATACTGAGGAAATCGGCGAAGCTGCTTTCTACGGACCGAAACTTGATGTAAATGTAAAACCAGCAGTAGGTAATGAGTATACACTTTCTACTTGTCAGCTGGACTTCTGTCTGCCGGCTAAATTTGAGCTGACTTATGTAGACCGTGATGGTGAGAAAAAGACACCTGTTGTACTTCATCGTGCAATTCTTGGCTCTCTGGATCGTTTTATGGCCTACATTCTTGAAGAGACAAAAGGAAATCTGCCAACATGGTTAGCACCGGTTCAGGCACGTATCATGCCGGTTAAAACAGATGATCCGGAACTCAATGAGTATGCTCAGAAAATTTATGATGCTCTGGATGCAGCTGATGTTCGTGTTGAATTAGACAACAGAGCTGAGAAACTTGGTTACCGTATGAGAGAAGGACAGGTTCAGAAAGTTCCTTATCTTCTTGTTATTGGTATGAAAGAAAAAGAAGATGGTACAGTTGCATACCGTCTCCATGGTCAGAAAGAGACTACAGTTCTTCCATTAGACGAGTTCGTTGAAAAACTGACAACTGAAATTGAGACAAAAGCAAGATAGTAATTCGCTATAATAACCGAATGTCTGTCATTGTTTGCTAAGTCTTAAAAAATAAATATAAAAATGAGTTCTGTTTTCTTGATTTTAGAAAATAGAGCTCATTTTTATTTGAGGATTAATTAAATCTTCATTATTTTTTGATTTCTTCTAAAAAAAGTGGAATCATAGGATTATCATTTTCTTTTGAATAAATGACATACAGGATTTCCTGAATTCCATTTGTTTCCAGTGGGATATATGAAAGATTTAGTGGAATAGAAGCCTTTTCTACTTCCAGTTCCGTTAGTATTCCGATACCCATACCAGCCGCCACCATAATCTGTATTGTTGTTGCATCATCGTTTGTTTTGGAAATATTCTGCACCAGTTCATTATCTAAATAGCCCGTTGGAAAATCATGCGGGCATTCTGATTTACTGCGATTGAAATTATGGATGATCAGTCGTTCGTATTTCAAATCTTCCTGTGTAATCACCTCACGATGAGTCAACGGATGCTCCGGTGGAATGACGGCCAAAAACGGATATTCCCCGATTTTTATAATTTTTGTCGTATCCGGATAGGAGAGCAGTGGACTTTCCACATTAAAAATAATGTCATATTCTCCCATCAAAAACTCATCATGCAATGCCACTGCATTGTCCCGTTTCAGATCAATCCCCACACCTGGATATTTGAAATAAAAATTTTGTACATTTCTTGGAAAACTTCCCATCTCCATACATTTGATATAACCGATCCGCAACGTTCCTTTTTGACCACGCTGTACCGAATGTACCCGTTCAATAGAATCGCTGACTTTTGCCAGGATCTGTTCTGCTTCCCGCATAAATACCTGACCGGAATCTGTCAATGATATACGATTATTTTTCCGGACAAACAGATCCAGCTTCAGTTCTTTTTCCAGACTACGGATCTGCTGCGTGATCGCAGACTGTGAGACAAAAAACATCTCTGCGGTCTTGGAAAAATTCAGATTATGCGCCGCGGATACAAAGTATTCTAATTGTTGTAATGTCATAGTTCCCCTCCATTTTTCTTATACTTTCCAGAAAACAGTATCAATTTTCCCCGAGATAATACAATTTTAAATGCCTGATACAGCGTCTCTCCATAAGTTATACTTATACTATCATCTTTCTTTCCTGCTTGCAACAATCCACGCCTGTCTTTATAATTTTAAGTATCAGATAACAAGTACGTTACATTTTATTGTACGAAGAAGGAGGATTTTATTATGGGAGAAATTACGTATCAGCCACTTCGAAGCCTGATTTATGTAGACTGTGTCAAAGAAGAGTACCGACACAAATTACAGCACTGGCTTTATTACTATCATGCACCGGAAAGCATTGCAAAATTTGAGCCATGGGTAACAAAATATGCTTATTATAATGCACTTCCGACACCACCACAGGGAGAGCGCTTTGGTACTTACCGCATGCAGCTCACCGAGCACTACTGGATGGTCAATCCTATGAGTCAGGAAAGTCTGGTAAATTCACTGAACGAATATTTCCCAATCGATGCCATGATCTGGCAGGGAACAATTCCAGAAAATGTGAAAGAGGATGGATTTATGGCAGATGGAGAAGCTGCCCGTGCTTCCGGTGGCGACAATGGCTGTCCGCCGTTTATCTTTGCTTTTTTACCGATCTTCTGGGAGCAGGATCTCAAAGGCGCCGGTCGTACTATGGTGGATGGTCCGAATTACCGTTGGCAGTTTCTTGTTTCCTATCCGGAAGGTCACAAAGAGGACGGTGATCAGTGGATGATGAATGAGGTATTACCTGCCTTTGCGGCAATGCCGGAAGTTACCCGCATGATGACAAGCAAAGTCAAAAAAGAGATTAACAACTGTCATATGGACCGCTGTGTGGAAATGTGGTTTGACGGTCCGGAAGAGTGGTATCACTGTGCCGTTGAAAATGCTGCATCTTTCAAGAAACCGGAATGGGCTGAGTATGATAACTTCCCTTATCTGCGCCCACAGTTCCAGTTTGCAAGCCTGTTTTTAACTGATATTGCAACCAGCGACAATTTGAAACAGTACAGAGGCTATCTGCCGATGCGCTAAGTTAACTTTGGTTGTAAAACATTTTTACAATAGATGATGCAGGAGCGCAGATCCTTTACGCCATTCTTTTACTCATACGCAAGTTTTTTGGATCTGCGAAACTGTATGGCACAGTTTAGGACATATTAGGACAAATTTTTTTAGGAGAAAAATAACATGAAGATTTTAGGTATTTCAGGTGGTAACAAAAATGGTGCCAACGATTGCATGTGTAAAGAAGCGTTACTTGCGGCAAAAGAGCAGGGCGCTGAGATTGAATTTGTACGTTTGATGGATCTTGATATCAAACACTGTACCGGATGTAAGGCATGCGTTATGAGCCTGTTTTCCGGCAGAGGAAACATGTGTGTATTAAAAGATGACTTTCAGTGGTTATTAGATAAAATGCTGGATGCAGACGGAATCATCTTTTCTATTCCAATCTTTGAAAAATGTGCAGCAGGTATTTTCCATACTATTATGGACCGTTTTGGACCACGTATGGGATTATCCAACAACATTGTTGCGGACAAGATTTCAGCATCTAACGGCGGTAAACGGATTGATCCGAAATATATGAAAACAAGAGTTGTTTCCTATATGGGAATCGGTGGTTCTGACTGGGCAACAGAGATTCAGAATGACTTCTATCTGCATGCGCTGACACCGATGTGGAAAGTCATCGATAATGAAGTATTTATGTGGTCACTTGGTATTTTAACTGACGATTCCAAAGTAGCCCGTGCACATCAGATCGGTGTAAACCTTGCAGAAGCTGCAAAAGATATCGAACATGCAACCTGGAAGGGTGAGGACGGTGTCTGTCCGCATTGCCATTCCAGAAACTTCTACATTGAGGGGGATAATGTGGCAGTCTGCGGTCAGTGCGGTATCCGTGGTAAATTAGTGACAGAAGATGGAAAGGTTCGCTTTACCTTTGATAAATCCCAGATTGAGCATGCACATGATACTTTAAGCGGTCAGTTTATTCATGCAGATGATATTCAGAATAATGAGAAAAATGCAGGCGCTGCTGCAAGAAGTGATGAGTATAAAGCAAAAGTACAGCGTTATGCAGAAGCTATCACAGCAGTTAGACCAGAATAATAAATCAAAAATATGTAAAAATATAACGGGAAAAGTCCGATATGTTGTTTTAACAACATACAGGGCTTTTCTTTTTGGTTATAATAGCATCAGTATTTCGATAAGAA